>JALRGP010000144.1 GCA_023259685.1 Alphaproteobacteria bacterium
ACTTCATCCGAAATTACTGTGCCACCGGTAAGAATTGCAATATCTTCAAGCATTGCTTTTCTTCTATCACCAAAACCAGGGGCTTTAACTGCAACAGTTTTTAAGATGCCGCGAATGTTATTGACCACTAAAGTTGCAAGCGCTTCTCCTTCGATATCTTCAGCGATAATAAGGAGAGGGCGGCTTGATTTAGCTACTTGCTCAAGAGCTGGAAGAAGATCTCTAATGTTAGAGATTTTTTTGTCATGCAATAAAACATATGGATTTTCTAATAATGCAATTTGACGATCTGCATTATTAATAAAGTAAGGTGAAAGATATCCACGATCGAATTGCATACCTTCTACAACGTCAAGCTCATTTGTTAAGCCTGATCCATCTTCTACAGTGATCACACCTTCTTTGCCTACCTTGTCCATTGCGTCTGCAATGATTTGTCCAATCGAGTGATCAGAGTTGGCAGAGATGGAGCCTACTTGAGCAATTTCCTTGCTTGTTGTACATGGTTTACTTAATTTTTTAAGTTCAGCAACGCCGCCTTCAACAGCTTTGTCGATACCTCTTTTAAGATCCATAGGGTTCATACCCGCTGCGACTGATTTCATACCTTCGCGAATAATAGCTTGGGCTAATACAGTTGCAGTGGTTGTTCCGTCACC
>JALRGP010000145.1 GCA_023259685.1 Alphaproteobacteria bacterium
GTTCCAATAGTTTGCGGAGCTGCTTTTAAAAACAAAGGTGTTCAATTAATTTTAGATGCAGTAGTTGATTACTTACCGAGCCCAAAAGACGTCGGTCAAGTTAAAGGAACTAAACCAGACTCAGATGAAGAACTAGTTAGAAAATGTAATGATGCTGAGCCATTTTCTGCTTTGGCTTTTAAAATAGCAAATGATCCGTTTGTCGGATCATTAACTTTTATTAGAATTTATTCAGGTACTTTATCTACAGGCACAGGGGTACTTAATGCCTCAACAGGTAAGGAAGAAAGAATTGGTCGTATGTTGTTGATGCATGCGAATAATAGAGAAGATATTAAGAGCGCAAGTGCGGGAGATATCGTCGCTTTAGCTGGTCTTAAAAATACAATTACAGGACATACTCTTTGTGACAAAAATAATCCAATTGTATTAGAGTCTATGGATTTTCCTGAACCAGTTATTGAAATTGCAGTTGAGCCTAAAACAAAAAATGACCAAGAAAAAATGGGAGAAGCACTTAATCGTCTAGCAAAAGAAGATCCTTCATTTAGAGTTTCCTCAGACAATGAATCTGGTCAAACCATTATCAAAGGAATGGGAGAATTACACCTTGAAATTATTGTAGATAGAATGAAAAGAGAATTTAAAGTTGAAG
>JALRGP010000146.1 GCA_023259685.1 Alphaproteobacteria bacterium
TGTCGATAAATAAATGCAAATGATAGACCTGAGTTTTCAGAAATTATTAATATGCTTGAAATGTTATGATTTTATTATATAAATATTATTATATCTTTGAGACATCATTTTTTATTTTATTGATTAAATGAATATAATTTTTTAATAAAATCATATTTTTTTAAATAATTATTGAATATTTCATTAAATAAATATTCTAAAACTTTTTTCTTAAAAATTATACAGACTTATTCATCGAGTCAAAAAACTCTGCATTATTTTTTGTCTCTCTCAATTTACCAATTAAAAATTCAACTGCATCCATTGTTCCCATAGGATTTATAATTCGTCTTAACACATTCATTTTTTGCAATTCATCTTTGGTTAAAAGCAATTCTTCTTTTCTCGTTCCAGACTTAGTAATATCAATTGCTGGATAAATTCTTTTGTCTGCAACTTTTCTATCCATAATTACTTCCGAGTTACCTGTTCCTTTAAATTCTTCAAAAATAACTTCGTCCATTCTTGATCCAGTTTCAATTAAAGCAGTTGAAATAATTGTTAACGATCCACCCTCTTCAATATTTCTTGCAGCACCAAAGAATCTTTTTGGTCTTTGTAATGCATTTGCATCTACACCTCCGGTTAATACTTTTCCTGAGCTTGGAACAACG
>JALRGP010000147.1 GCA_023259685.1 Alphaproteobacteria bacterium
TGATTGAAACCAATGTAACCAATTGAGCCACAGTAAATATCGCGCCTGTGCGGCTCTAAATCGCTAATAATCTCCATAGATCTTGTTTTAGGTGTGCCAGTAATTGATCCGCCAGGAAAGCAATCTTTAAGTAATTTTGTCAGTGTCGAATGAGGCTTTAATGTTCCTTCAACAACGCTCTCAAGATGATGAACATTGCTATAAGACTTAAGCTCGCAAAGGGCTTTCACATTGATGCTTCCTGGAATGCAATTTTTACTTAAATCATTGCGAAGTAAATCAACAATCATTAAATTTTCTGCACGATCTTTTTCACTAGCAAGTAATTTTTCAGCATTTTCCTTATCTTTCTGAGGGTTGCTATCTCTTGGCTCAGTTCCTTTAATTGGCCTAGTTTCTACACGATTCTTATGAGACTGAATAAATCTTTCCGGTGATCCACATAAAATATCAAAATCTTCAAAATGAAAATAAGCCATGAAAGGAGCGCGATTAATCTCTCTTAATTTTTTATATCCAGTCCAACTGTCACCTTCACAAGAGACAATGTATTTATTGGAGATGTTTATTTGATAGACATCCCCTTCTTTAATGAAAGATAAAATCTTATTAACAATGAGGTCATAGGTCTCAAAATTTAATAGTGATTT
>JALRGP010000148.1 GCA_023259685.1 Alphaproteobacteria bacterium
ATGACCCTGCGTGACATCGAACGCGTGTTGTACTTTGAAGCCTATGTGGTGACCGATCCTGGCATGACACCTTTGAAGAAGTACAGCATCATGTCCGAAGACGACTACGACGCCAAAGTGCAAGAGTACGGCGATGAGTTCCAAGCCAAGATGGGCGCGGAAGGCATCAAGGACTTGCTCAACAGCATCGAAATCGAAGCAGAAATCGAACGCCTGCGCGGCGACCTCACTGGCTCTGAAGTCAAGGTCAAGAAAAACGCCAAGCGTTTGAAAGTGCTCGAAGCCTTCAAGAAATCAGGCATCAAGCCTGAGTGGATGGTGCTCGAAGTCTTGCCCGTGTTGCCACCGGACCTGCGTCCTTTGGTGCCACTGGACGGTGGCCGTTTTGCCACTTCCGACCTCAACGATTTGTACCGCCGCGTCATTAATCGCAACAGCCGTCTGCGCCGCTTGCTCGAGTTGAAAGCACCCGAGATCATTGCACGCAACGAAAAGCGCATGTTGCAAGAAGCGGTGGACTCATTGCTCGACAACGGTCGTCGCGGCAAAGCCATGACTGGCGCCAACAAGCGCGCCCTCAAATCTTTGGCCGACATGATCAAAGGTAAGAGCGGTCGTTTCCGTCAAAACTTGTTGGGTAAGC
>JALRGP010000149.1 GCA_023259685.1 Alphaproteobacteria bacterium
ATATCCTCATAGGAGAAGCTAATTTTATTTTTATATAATCAAATTCTTTTTCAGACCGTGTCATATTAAATTTTTAAAATGAAATATTATTTATATTTGATGTATGAGAAAATGTTTTTAGCAGTGGATTATATTTTTCAATTAAATTTAATTCAATCTCATAAGATTCCTCTGAACTAAACTCATCAATTCTATAGGTACTTAGATCTAATCCAATTGAACGTAATTCTTGGACTAAAACTTTAAATGATTCTGGGACACCCGAAGTTGGTATTGGTTGACCTTTAATTATCGAATTTAAAGTTTCATTTCTTCCTTGCATATCATCAGATTTAATAGTTAAAAGTTCTTTTAATGTAAAAGATGCACCAAATCCTTCCAGTGCCCAGACTTCCATTTCTCCAAATCGTTGACCTCCATGCTGAGCTTTTCCACCTAAAGGTTGTTGAGTAACTAACGAGTATGGCCCAGTTGCTCTCGAATGCATTTTATCATCAACTAAATGTATTAATTTCAACATGTATGCATTTCCAACGGTAATTGGATTATCAAATTCTTTACCAGTTCTTCCATCAAGAAGAACCATTTTACCAGGAGAATAGGGATTAAAAAGCCATGCTTCATCGTTTTCAATTGAA
>JALRGP010000014.1 GCA_023259685.1 Alphaproteobacteria bacterium
AATGTATGGAAACACATCCTTATGCATTATTTTTCTTTATTCCATTTATATTATGCACAACATTTACGGTTTTAAACCTTTTCTTAGGAGTCATTATTAATTCGATGAATAAAGCATTAAAAAATAATAATTCTTAACAATTTTTATCTTAGACTTTCATCATACACACTTAATAAGGCTTGGGCTTCGTGTTGTATTGAAAAATGTTCTTTGACATATCTTTGAGCTTTTGCACCCAGGGTTTGAATCATCTCAGGATGCGTTAAAAGAGAGTTGACAGCACATTTCAAAGCATTGACATCATCACAGGGGATCAGGATCCCCCTTTGGTTATGCTCTGAAATAAGATCTGCAAAAGCTCCAGTGTTAGAGCCAATGACAGCGCACCCTGCAGCAGCAGCCTCGAACAAAGTTAATCCAAATCCTTCATACCGGGGACATGCTACAACAATATCAATTGTATTTAAGAATTCAAGCAAATGGCTATGTGTCATCTCTGTCCATGTGACTCGATCATTCACACCACATTGATGAATTTTTTGAATAATTTTGTCCTTAAAAGAGGCATGTTTTTTTTGAGTTAAACCAATAATGTATGCATGAAAATCATGATGTGTCAGTTGAAGTAACGCATCCACAAAAATATCGGTTCCTTTTTCTTCTCGAATACGACCAATAATGGCAATTTTGATAGGACCATTACGTATTCGATCCGATTGTGAGACAGGAATATGAACACCATGCGGAATAATTGCCGATGTAAACGGCGCATACGCAGCAGATTTTTTCGACGTTGAGATAATGAGGTCGCTACGGGCACAAATCATACGAGACAACCACCCTTTGGGGCGTTGCGCTGCAAAGGTAAATATTATTTTAATAGGACGACGGGCGATAGCTTTTAGCAAAAGACATATAAAAACCTCGTGATTACGTCTAGCGTGAATGACTAGATTTTCATTGGTTTTTTTAAAAAACAGTCTGATGAAACGGCTCAAGGATAATCCTCGGTAATGATGTTTGTTATTCAACCCCACATAATAAAGATCATCTTTTGATTGTTCTAATATCGGTTGAAGCGCAAAGATGGTGCTACTGACCCCAGAAGATCGCCGTTTAAGATTTAAAATAACAATAGTTTTCATCGAGTATATTTTTTATTAAGCCCCGTAATCCAAAACATGTCTTCTCTTATCACACCTTTGTTGATATTGTCTTTAAAATTTTCAAAAAAATATCTCATTTAAAATAACTCTAGTTTGATATAAAAATTCAACAAAAAAGGACACATCCTTGTTTTAATTAAAATTTTGGGATCCATCCTCTTTAATAGAATATTGTCCTTTTTCGATTCTTTATGCAATAGACCTCTTTCCAAAAATGGATTTTTTTCTAAACCTTTTTCTAATAAAAACATGCTAGGCGCTTATGAAGCACAGAACTGAAGTAGTCATGAGGCAATGAGAAGACTCTCATTAGAAAATCGGTTTGGAAAGAGGTCTAATAATTTTATACTTGTTCACCAACTTTATCTATTTTTTTTCTAAAGAAAAATCTTCTGTTGAATGAGCTTTTGACAACAATTTTTCCTCAAGTTTGGGTCTTTTTTGAACACAAAAAAAAGCACTGTCTTTTTTTCTTTTTCCTAAAATAAAAAAGGGGGGGGTATCTTACGCCATTAATTCGTACATCAATAAGGATTGAGGACGCTTTTGAAGTGGGCATAGGTTAATATCTAAACACATTTTTTTTATACACTTACATTTTATTTTGGTAGATAAAATATCAAAAATATCAATAATCGTTGTTCCGGATGGCCGTAAAATATTTCTTTCACAAGAAAATATCATGCTTTTGCGATCTTGTTTTAACATCAAAGAAAAATTTGCTTTAAATCCAACATAAACGGGTGCAATATAATTTCTAATATAATGTGTTTCTTCAAAATGATCTAAAGTCAATCGATAGATATCGTTTTCAAATGTGTAAAAGTTCGGCTTAAATCCGCGAATAAAACGGTGAAAAATAGTAGTTAGAAACTCAGGATCCTCACCAGCTTTTTTAAATTCATGCTCATTATGAGTCCACAAAGACACCATCAATAACAACGGAAAATTTCTAGAATCCCAAGGAAAAGATTGCCGGTTCTCTAATAAACGCCCAAACATTGTGGTTAATCCAAAACGTCCGATGTCACGATCAGAATAATTAAAAAAATCTTTTTTTTCCTTATCTGACAGGGGTGTGTTTCTAATGTTTCCTAATAAAAGTGGTACCAAATACCCCATACGGTTGACGGGTGGTATCTCTGGTTTTAATGAAATAGTAATTTTAATAGGGGTATTTTGAATAGATAATGGTGTATCGTTATCCATCATGGTGAACACCCAACTAAAAGTCAGTAGCGTATAAAAAATCTTAAACATTTGTAAAGGTTGTTCCAATTTTTAATATTACTGTAACGCACAAATATTAAAATTTAGTCAATTTTTCCCTCTGACAGATCAATTTTTTGGTGATTACAATACTTAAAATGATTAAGACCACGTAAAACACCAATAATATAAAAAATGTCATTTTGATAGATGCCTGATGAGAGCTTTTTAAAATAGCCATGTGGGTAGGAATTCTTTCGTAAACGACCCACGGTTGGCGACCATGTTCAACCACAAACCATCCGCATAAAATGGCCACCCAAGGAAGCGGCCATATCCACCGTGTTATTGTTAAAAATAAATTTGAGTAGGATGATTTTTTTTTAAGGAATATTGTGCCATATATAAAATAGGTTAAAAGTAAAAAACCAATTCCAACCATAACTCTAAAACCATAAAAAATACTGGTGACGGTTGGAATTGTTGCTTGTGCGGCGGCGTCTGTTGTTGGGTAATATTTTTTTAACAGATCAAATCCAATTTCACCTGATTCTATTTTTTTTTTATTTAACCTCATCAATTCCTTAATACCAATGATTTTTTTGTCACAAGAATGATGGGTTAATATGTTTAATAAGCAAGGAATCTTGATACAAAAATGATGTTCAAATTGTGTGACATCGGGATAGGAAAAAAGAATCAAAGGCGTTGTGGAAGATGATTCAAAAATTCCCTCCATTACTGCAAATTTCATCGGTTGATGCTGGGCGCAAAGCCTGCTTTGATGATGTCCAGAGATGATCAATGCAATGGCCGACCATAGCCCAACAACACTTCCTAAGCGCAATAATATTCGTGCGTCATGAATGAATTTATTGTTTTTGAACCAATAAGCTCCGATCATCATCACAAACATGGCGCCCACCATATGGCCGCTCACCATTGTATGGAAAAATTTCGCCTGAGCCACATCACTTGTCACGATACCCCATAAAGAATTCAACGTACAACTTTCTTGTCCAAACGATACACCAACCGGTTTTTGCATCCACGCATTGGCAGATAAAATCCAAAATCCTGATAAGTGGGTGGCAAAGCAAATACCCCAAGCAATCACCATATGAATCTTTTTTGAAAAGTAACGAAACCCTGCGTAATATAAACCAATGAATGCTGATTCAATAAAAAATGCACTCATACCCTCAATGGACAATATTTTTCCAAAAACTTGGCGTAAATATTTTGTAAACGGACCTAGGTGCGTTGCAAATTGCATTTGTAAAGGTATCCCTGTGACAACGCCCATGGTGAAATGAACTGAAAAAATTGAAATGAGAAAATAACATAAATGTCGAAGGCGGTTGTTTGACCTATAAATATCACATGTTTGAAGAATACATAATATGAGAATGAGTCCAATAGTCAAAGGGACAAACAAAAAATGTACAGATGCACTCAGGCCAAATTGGACACGTTCCCACATTCACTTTATTGGCGATCGTCGTTTTGATCGATGGGTCTATAGGTCAAAGAAAGTCGTTTTTTTCGTCTTTTAAAGGCACGGGTCAATAAATGACGAAGGGACCAAAAATGGCGGATACTATAAGATAGTTCTTTAGGATCACAATAACGCTTTGTAATCAGCATCCAAAGGGGGCTCGTTATTAACGATAATACCGTTAATGCAATAATAAGCTTTTCACCAAACGGGCTTAAAATTTTCACGCTTTGAGCCACCGATACCAACAAAAAAGCAAATTCTCCAATTTGCCCCAAAGATACGCTAATGAAAAAAGCTTGTTGAAAAGGAACCCTTAAAATTGTGAGAGCCCCCAAATTGACCAATGTTTTAATCACGGTGACAACAAACAACAATGTCAAAATATTTTGCCAATATTCGATCACGAACTGTACGTCTAACAACAATCCAATTGATAAACAAAACGTCATCAGCAGAGTACTTTGGATGGGTTTGACGGTCTCTAAAATCATATTTCTTTCATGACAGTTTCCAAGAACAAGACCGGCTAAGAATGCTCCATAAGCCTCGGATAAACCAATCATCCCAGATAAAAGCGATGCACCGAAACATACCATTAAGCTGACCAAAGGAATCAAGTCAGTCTCGCCTACAATGCGATCAAATAATGGCAGCCTGATACGTTGTCTTTGGCTCAGGTAAAAAATCAAAATGATGATGAGGCCAATAGCAAATGATAATTTTAATACCAAAGCAAGGCCGTCCAAAGCTGATGCACCAGAGGAGCGAATCATAATAATCATTGGAACGATTGCTAAATCTTGGGCAATCAGGATGCCGATTGCTGTTTGTCCAGTATCAGTCACATACTCCCCTTGACTTTCTAATATTTTGACAACAATGGCTGTTGATGAAACGGAAATGACAAACCCTAGCAACAATGACAAATGAAATGACCAATTAAAAATTTGAGACAAACTAAGTGTAACAAGAACACTGAGTGTAATTTGTAAAATGGCACAAAATGTGGATACACCCCAAATTTTTTTAAAACTTCGAAGATTCAATTCCATACCAATCACAAACAACAGTAACAATACACCAAGTTGTGATAACTCACTGACATGATCACGAGATTGAATCACCCCCATACCCGACGGGCCTAGGATAATTCCAACCATAATATATCCCAAAATTGGTGGTTGTTTTAGAGCTGATAAAGAAATTCCTCCAAACAAAGCAGCAGCAACAACCAACACAATTTCATTTAAAAAATTCCCGTGCATACAATGCGCAAATCAATATAAATCATAGTAATTTATTGTAACATGGATTTGAAAAACACTATGAGTGTTGACGTCTGTATCAAAAATATTAACAATAAATCATGATTGTAGCATACACATATTATTAAATGGACATGAACATATTAGAACATAAATTAAGTATGTTAAGGGGGTATCTTTGACTTTGATCAGTTGGTTAAAGATTTAAGAGAATTAGAAAAACAATCTGAAGACGTATCATTATGGGATGTTCCTGAAAAAGCTCAACATGTTTTAAAAAATAAAGAAAGCCTATCAAAAAAAATTACTGATGTTGAATTATTCTTTAAACGCTTTGAGGATATCCAAACCCTTTATGAGCTAGGGCAAGACCTTGGCGATGAAATGGCGATAACCGAAGCCACAGAACAATCGGATATTTTAGCGAAAGACCTCAGACGATTTGAATTAATTTTGATGATGAATGATGAATTGGATGAGTCTTGTGCATTCTTGGATATCAATTCGGGCGCCGGAGGAACAGAGGCGCAAGATTGGGTATCTATGTTGCTTCGTATGTATTTACGTTTTTGTGAACGCCGAGGTTTTAAAGCAGAGATTATTGATGCCACGGATGGGCAATCAGCCGGATATAAATCGGTGACAATTAAAATTGAAGGTGAACGTGCTTATGGCTGGCTTAAAAAAGAAAGTGGTGTTCACCGTTTGGTGCGTATCTCTCCATTTGATGCCAATAAACGCCGCCATACCAGTTTTGCATCCGTATCCATTTTGCCCATTTTAACAGATAACATTGTGGTGGAAATCCTAGATAAAGATCTGCGAATTGACACCTATCGCGCATCGGGCGCCGGAGGACAACATGTCAATAAAACCGAAAGTGCTGTTCGTATCACCCATTTACCAACAGGCATCGTGACTCAATGTCAAACTGACCGTTCTCAACACCGTAATAAAGCGTATGCTATGTCCATGTTAAAAGCAAAATTATATGAACTGAAAAAGAAAGATAGAGAACAAGTTGGTCAATTTGATAAAACGGACATTGGATGGGGACATCAAATTCGTTCTTATGTTTTGCATCCTTATCAATTGGTGAAAGACGCCCGCACATCATTGGAAACGGGAAATACTCAGGCCGTTCTTGACGGCGATATCGATGATTTTTTGGAATCAGCTTTGCTGAAAGATTTGTCACAACACAATTCCCCTGACAGCTGACACAATGATGTCTTCACCTGCAAGTGGATTGATACAATTTTTGAAAAAAAATATTCCTTGATACAATAAATCATTCCATTAAAAGGATTGATTCCATGCACACTCATATTACCGTTCGTGGCGCGAAAGAGCATAATTTAAAAAACGTCGATGTATCAATTCCAAGAAATGCCTTGGTGGTCATTACGGGAGTGTCAGGATCGGGAAAATCGTCCTTAGCATTTGATACAATTTATGCGGAAGGGCAACGCCGTTATGTGGAAAGCTTGTCCGCCTATGCTCGTCAATTTTTGGAATTAATGCCCAAACCCAATGTAGAATCCATTGATGGACTCAGCCCCGCCATTTCTATTGAACAAAAAACAACGTCTAATAATCCGCGTTCAACCGTTGCAACCATTACCGAATTGTATGATTATTTTCGTTTATTATTTGCAAGAATTGGAATCCCCCATTCTCCAACAACAGGTCTTCCTATCGAGGCACAAACGATCACGCAAATGGTGGATCATATTTACGGTCAACAGGAAGGATCCAAATGGTTATTATTATCACCCGTAATTCAATCACGCAAAGGTGAACATAAAGCAGAACTCGAATCTCTTAAAAAACAAGGATTCCAAAGGGTTTTTATTGATGACACTCCTTATGACATGGATGATCTTCCTGAATTAAAGAAAAATGTTGTTCATACCATTGATGTGGTAGTCGATCGTTTGGTCATTAAAAAAGATGATGCTTTTAAAGAACGGTTGGTAGGATCCTTAGAGTCCGCATTAAACTTAAGCCAGGGTCTTGTGATTTTAAAATCCTTTGACAACCAAGAGAACCATACCTTGTCATCCCGGTTTTCTTGTCCCGTGAGCGGGTTTTCCCTAAAAGAAATGGAGCCACGGCTATTTTCATTCAATGCTCCTTATGGAGCATGTGAAACATGTAAAGGTCTTGGGATGGAGGCCAGTTTTTCAAAAGATCGCATCATTGATCCAACAAAAACACTTCAAGAGGGTGCAATTTTACCGTGGTGCCGCGAAAGTATGTATACAAAAGATTATTTTGCAGCCATTTATGAAGGCTTACTCAAACATTTTGGATTAAAAGATCAACCTTTTGAACAATTTCCACTTGTCTTCCAAGATGCCATTTTGTATGGAACAATCGAACCAATTGCCATCAAATTTGATTTTTACCAAAATAAAAAGCCTTTTGAAGGGGTTGTCAATTACTTAAAACGTAAGTGGTTAGAATGTGACAGCGAGTCATTTCGTGAGTTTTTAAATTCATTCCAAGAAGAAATTCCATGCCCTTCTTGTGGTGGCATGCGTTTAAATGAACAAGCTTTGTGCGTTAAAATTAATGGTCTTCATATTGGTGAGGTGTGTTTAATGTCCATTGAAAAAGCTTTGGAGTTTTTTGATAGTCTTACTTTATCTCCTCAAAAACGTGCCATTGCCGATCGTATTTTAAAAGAAATTCTCTCAAGGCTGCGTTTTTTAATCAATGTTGGATTAAATTATTTAACATTAAATCGCTACGCTGGAACTTTATCAGGCGGGGAAAGTCAACGGATTCGATTGGCATCACAACTGGGGTCTCAACTGACCGGAGTTTTATACGTATTGGATGAACCGTCTATTGGTTTACATCAACGGGATAATGACAGATTATTAGAGACTCTGAAGGATTTACGAGATTTGGGAAATACCGTGATTGTTGTAGAGCACGATGAGGACGCCATTAAAATTGCCGATTATGTGATTGATATGGGACCACGGGCAGGAATTCACGGGGGGACCGTCATTGCCGAGGGCCATGTATCCGATATTTTAAAAAATCCCAACAGTATCACCGGAGCCTACCTCAGTGGCCATGAATCTATCGATGTTCCAAAGGCCCTGCGCCCAGGAAATGGACAATTTTTAAAAATTATTGGCGCCAAGCATAACAATTTAAAAAATATTGATGTGAATATTCCCCTTGGAACTTTTACGTGTGTCACTGGTGTGTCGGGCAGCGGCAAATCTTCTCTTGTGATCGACACATTATACCAAGCGCTCCACCGTCATTTTCATGGCGGCCGTGATCATGTGGGGGCCCACAATCGTATAGAAGGACTCGATTGTATTGACAAAGTCATTAACGTGGATCAATCACCCATTGGACGGACCCCTCGGTCCAACCCCGCCACCTATGTTGGATGCTTTACCCCCATTCGTGAATGGTTTGCCAAACTTCCCGAAGCTGCCGCACGGGGATATGCACCGGGCCGGTTTTCTTTTAACGTGAAAGGAGGGCGGTGTGAGGCATGCCAAGGAGATGGCGTCATTAAAATTCCTATGCATTTTTTACCAGATGTATACGTCAAATGTGATGGATGTAATGGAAAACGTTACAATCCATCCACCCTTGATGTTCTCTATAAAGGCCGTTCCATTTCAGATGTGTTGGATATGACGGTGGATGAAGGAACGGAATTATTTAAAGATCACCCATCGGTTGTATCAAAATTAAAAACATTACAGGACGTAGGGCTTGGGTATATCCATATTGGTCAATCAGCCACCACATTATCAGGCGGAGAGGCGCAGCGCGTTAAATTGTCCAAAGAACTCTCAAAACGCTCCGGGGATAAAACCATATATATTTTGGACGAACCCACAACGGGCCTTCATTTTGCAGACGTGAAAAAATTATTGGAAGTCCTGCATAAATTGGTTGATAAAGGTCATACGGTGGTTGTTATTGAACATAATTTGGATGTGATCAAAACAGCAGACTATATTATCGATATTGGACCCGAGGGTGGAACCCAAGGCGGAAAATTACTCATCCAAGGGACACCTAAAGACGTGATTAAATGTAAAAAAAGTTATACCGGCCAGTATTTAAAACAAAAATTTTTGTAAAAAAGTGAAAAATTAACGTAACTACTACCCAAGCTAGTTGATGGGTGAGATTAAAAGTCGCAGAGTAAAGTGTTTTTAATTATATTATTTTATATTAGAGCTGGGCTGCTACATAAAATTTTTTTAAAAAGCTCTGGTTCCTCATAGTGAGGATAGTGACCGCTTTTTTCAAAAATATAGCGTGTTAAATGAGGTGTACAATCCACTATATGATCTCAAAGGTGAATGGAATTGAAATAATCATGACGGCCTAAAACTAGCGAAATCGGACATTGGATATGCTCCAAAGCGTCTTGAACATCGAAGTTTTCAAATTGTTGATTAATAGACAGCATACCTTTTGAATTAATTGACACGTCATTCCATAATTCACTTGCATCAAAATTCATGTTATACCAAAGACGAGGAGCATAGCTTAACATTCGTTGTGTCAATGATTGATCAGGATTGTCTAAAAAATTGTCCATGTTTTTTTCATAAGTTCTTAACGTTCAAAGGAAGCGTGGGTTTTAAAATAATCATCTGCTTCTTTGATTAAACGGGGACCAACGGAATAAGGGCTCGATCCTATTAAAATCAAATGATCAATGCGATGTGAATATTTGGCCGCATATGCTAACGCAATCAGTGCATTAATGGAATGACCAATTAATGTCATTCTTTCACCCGCAAAAAAAAACTCTCATCACATCGATATCACAAATTAATGTGTCTATGGAGAAATCTTTTTCCGTATCTTTTGGATTATCAGCAACAAAAACACGTGTATCAAATAAAACCATATCAAATTCTTGTTGCATCTCTAAAGGAAATGTTTTGTCATTAAAAGCTGTTGAGCCAATCACAACATGCTGTGGTCTTGTTGAATAGCGAATACCATTAAATACGTAATGATGGTCATTACACCTTGAGTACTGGAAAAAACGTTGTACTTTTGGCGTCATAAAACAGTAGCATGCAAATCTACATAATTTATTATACCTTTTTAGAAATTTTTCAAAATAGAGTGACAGTCTTATGTAAGAATCAAAAATTTGCATCACTTCAAAATTCATGATATTTTTTTAAAATAAATCTATCATCAATCATGGATTATATGTTGTTTCCTGTGTTTGCACGTGTGATTTGTCCTGTTGCACTATTAATTTTACAAGGGTGTTCGGGGGGGATTCAGGAACATCTCGTCCCAACACAAGGCGTCAATGTGTCATCAAAACCATATTTTTGTCGAGGATCTTGGCATTTCCCCCAAAACCATTACGTTTATAGAGAAAAAGGTTTAGCATCGTGGTATGGCCCTGGTTTTCACGGGAAACCGAAGCCATCGGGAGAACTTTTTTGTCAATACTCATTAACAGCCGCCCATCGAACACTTCCCTTACCCACCGTCGCTAGGATTACAAATACTGAAAACGGAAAACAGATTATTGTTCTCATTACGGATCGTGGTCCTTACACCTATGAGGGTCGTATTATCGATTTATCCATGGCGAGTGCAAAAGCAATTGGATCATATGGAAAAGGCCTAGCCATGGTAGAAGTTGAAGCATTACCAGAGCAAAGTAGACAGTTGTCCATATATTTGTCTAAAATCGGAGGAAAACGTGGAAAATGCCCAAAAGGACGCACCTGGCGACAAGTTTTTGATCAGGATATGTCTTCCGTTTATGTGATGGATACCATCGCAACGGACTATGCGAGCGACCGTGACAGCGAAGAATTGCAATCTATTTTATCTGCAATTCCACCAACAAAAAAAACATCTCCCCAAATTGATCAATCAAAGCCTTTGGACCATGTTTTAAACAACATTTCTTCATCAAAAACGTACCATATTCAATTAAAGAATTTTTTCATTCACAAATACAAAGCCGTTGATGCTTTGCATTCCTTAAATATTAAAGGAAAAGTTGTTCAAAAAATTCACCCAAGTGGCCAAAAATTTTATACATGCGAAGTGGGACCTCTTGATCAAAAAGACATTGATCGTGCCCTGAAACAGCTGCATTCCTTGGGCTATCATGATGCAGTTGTTGCAACCACATAGTTTAAGAACCCGTCCTTTCAAATAAATGTTCCAAATCTTTTTTTTTAAGAACAATATGGGTGGGTCTGCCGTGATTACATTGACCACTGTGAATGGTCGTGTCCATATCTTTTAATAGCATTTGCATCTCCAGCATCGTCATGTCCTTTCCAAAGCGTATACTGCCATGACAAGCCATACGTGATAATTTTTTAAAAATATAATCTTGAATGTCTTCATGTATAATTGGTATGTGATCAAAATCTTGATCTAGAAAATCAATCACGATAGCCGCGTTCACATGAGGTAAAAACTCAGGTGTTGATAATATTGATAGACTAGAGCCGTACACATCATGGTCCAACCCAATATCTTTGAGTACCTGTTGACACAATAAAAAACGTTCCAATTGGATTTGACTTAAATGAATGATGACAGGAACCGCGAGTAATTGTTTTTTAATATTTTTTAAAGACATGTCTTTTTTAAGACGTTCATAAACGATACGCTCATGAGCCGCATGTTGATCAATAATAATCACACTATCATCATGTTCACAAATGATATAAGATTTTAATACTTGTGCTTTGGCACGGCCCAATGTTGATACATCTTGAAAAAAGGTTTGCTGTTCTGTTTTGACAGGGGTGGAAAACTGTACAATTGTGCTTTCATCATTAGATGAGTTTTTTGATACCTCAGGTGATTGATGAAAATTTGTGATGGATTTTGGTATGAATGGCTGTGGTGCCAATATTTTTGTATTTTGAACAAACGCAGCTGTAATATGGGTTGATGATTTTTGAGATGTTTGGTTTAAAATTTTTTGAATACTGGATATGATAAAATCACGAATTTTGCTGCCGTCTTTAAAACGGATATCTTGCTTTGCGGGATGCACATTGACGTCTACGTCTGTAAATGGCACCGTTAAATTTAAAATAACCACGGGATAACGATCATGAGACAAGGTATCTCTATAGGCAATTTTGATCGCTTGTTGAACCAATTTATCTTTGACAAAACGTTGATTGACAAATGTATAGCAATCACTGTTTTTAGCGCGATTGAGAGTTGGAAGACTGATCCATCCTGTTAATGACACATCTCCTACATGTGACTCAATGGGACGTAGATTATCAATTTCCGCCTCATTCAGTAAATCTTTTAGTCGTTGGTATAAATCATCTCGCTTGGGATAGTGGCGCAAAGTTCGTCCAGTATTTTTTTGAATTACTTCAAATCCAATATGATGATGAATACATGCCAAACGATCAATCCATTCTAAGCAATAAGCTTGTTCAATTTGTGATGATTTTAAAAAATGAAGGCGAGGTGGTGTTGAAAAAAATAAATCTTCTACCGTAATGGTCGTCCCTTTTGCACATACACACGGTCCTTGAGACACCATACGACCACCATCCATTTTTAGAAAAAAACCTGTAGAATCCTGTGATGTGTTGGTTTGGATGTGCAGCCTTGAAATCGAAGCAATAGACGCAAGTGCTTCACCACGAAAACCCATTGTTGGAATAGCAAATAATGTGGCCGTTGATAATTTGGATGTAGCATGACGCTCAACCGATAACAATGCATCCGCAGAATCCATTCCGCACCCATCATCTTGAACAGATAAAAAGGTTTTTCCTCCTTCTTCAATAAAAATTTTTAAAAATGTGGCATGGGCATCAATGGCATTTTCTATAATTTCCTTCAATAAAGATGCTGGGCGTTCAATCACTTCACCAGCAGCAATTTGATTAATTAAAACGGAATCTAAGCGTACAATTTTTCCCATCATAGCCTCATTTTAAAAAGTTTTTTATATTTTAACACAAGCTGTTTCAAGGTGTCTTTTTATTTTATAAGTCTTGAATGCCCTTTTGACGGGCATAACAAGGTAAATAAAGAGTAGACATGCGATAAAGTTAATCTAATCGAATAAATTAAATAACCATTCCTAAAGCTTTGGCATAAATTTCTAAAAGTTCTTGTTGTTCCATCAACTCCTCTTTTTTCATTTTACGCATGGCCAATATTTTTCTCATGATTTTCACGTCAAAGCCATCATTTTTAGCCTGGGCAAAGGTTTCTTTGACGTGTTCTTGAAGCTCGGCTTTTTCCTCTTCAAGTTTTTCGATTTTTTCAATATATTGACGTAATTGACCTGAGCTAACTCCTAGCTCAGATTCTAATTCATCGAGATCGGTGGCACTCATGCCGATGCCTCTGCCTCGATATCAGCTGACAAATCAGCAAGTACAGATGTATCTTTTTTATCAACCAATTCAATAATCGCCATGGGGGCGTAATCACCATAACGGAATCCCGCTTTGATAATTCTTGTGTAACCACCGGGCCTTGATCCCAAACGCGGTACAATATCTGTGATAAGTTTTTTTGCGATCTCATCACTTCGTAGCCTCGACGCGCACAAACGTCTTGCATGAAGGTCTCCCTTTTTAGCCAGGGTGACCAATTTTTCTACGTAGGGCCTTAAAACTTTTGCTTTCGGCAGTGTAGTTCTGATTTGCTCATGTTGTAATAATGCTTTTGCTAAATTTTGAAGCAAAGCTTGGCGGTGACTACTAGTACGGTTTAATTTTTTACCAGCATAACGATGTCTCATAGTTATTCTCCTTTAAGAATCTAATAAAGTTTTGGATAATTCATCAATGTTCGTTGGCGGCCAACCGGGAACGTTCATCCCAAGAACCAAACCAATGTGAGCCAAAGCTTCCTTGATTTCATTGAGTGATTTTTTACCAAAGTTAGGTATATACATTAAATCACTTTCTGTTTTTTGAACAAGATCACCAATATAAGAAATACCCAATTCTTTTAAACAATTTGATGCACGAACATTCAGCTCTAATTCTTCAACACGCCGGAGCATATT
>JALRGP010000150.1 GCA_023259685.1 Alphaproteobacteria bacterium
CCAATATTGTTAAAGGCCTCAAACATAGATGTGATATGCTTTGATGATAAAAATTCAAAAGTTAACAGCATGGTTATTTTTTTAACTCCACTAAGAAATGGTTGATAAGTTCGCGAATATCAGCACATCTGTTCGGGTGACGTTGAGGATCTGATCTCTGAAGAAGGTCAAGCAAAGATGATAAATTCAATAAATGTGTCGTTGCTCGCCAATTAGTGGGTAATTTAATGCCATTTTTTTGTAAAGCATCTATAAATGAATTTTGGAATTGAGGTGGCATTTTATGTATATACCTTAGCATATTAGCAACGTCAAAGGCAAGATCCTGAAAAAGCAAATTCCCAATCTAAAATGCCAGTAACAACCCAAGAGTCGTTAATTTTGTCTACCAAAATATTAGCTGGATCAAAGTCACCGTGAACAAGGTGTTTTTCATCATCAGTTGGACATAAATGCGTGCATTGCTCTATAGTTTTTTGAATGTCCGAAATGATTGAGGAATCTAGCACAGATAATACAGTGCTGTGAGTCAAACAATCCTGTGCAAATTTTATGACATCAGAGAATTCATATGGAATAATATTTAAAT
>JALRGP010000151.1 GCA_023259685.1 Alphaproteobacteria bacterium
CAGACACTTTAACGGGCTTGATACTATCCATTTCATTTTCCTTTAAGGTTAAATACTCTTTCGAGTTCTTTGGTGAGACTGGAGGGACTCGAACCCTCACGCACATGGCGGCAGATTTTAAGTCTGCTGTGTCTACCGATTCCACCACAGTCTCAAACATAACATCTATTGTAGCATAATCTTGTCCACTTTGTCAAGGTCTTCTGCAATATTTTCTAAATATTCCATGATTCCTACTGACACAGCGTAGATTGTGAAGAAGTCAACTGAGTCAGTAGCTTTAACTTCAAAGCTATCCTCGTACAGATTGATAGTGATCTTACCGATGATAGGCCCTTCAGAGCTACCGTCAGTGGGTTTCTTTTTCATGTTGTTCTAGTCTATTCTTTAACAATGTCCAAGCTGTTGCAGCACAGAGGGGTACTTGGCCGTTGCCAATGGCTTTAAGTCTGTCCACCCTATCGGCCACCCCATTAGCCACTCGACCCACGTTGGGTTCAGTTTTCCACCAGTGCTGCTCCCGTCCGAGTTCCTCTCTACAGCGTAATCCAAACGATCTCCACGCATCTTCCCATCCTTGCGTATTA
>JALRGP010000152.1 GCA_023259685.1 Alphaproteobacteria bacterium
GGGACGCAAGTTGATACAAGAGTTTTGGTTGGTTCTGCGGAATTTGATCAAGTTATAGGTTTTTGTATCACCCGTAAAGCTCACCAAATCATCGAAATCATTGTGGTCGTATCGGATGCGAATTTCACGTGCATCAACATATACAACTTCACCATTGCCTTCGGCATTGATCAATGAACGAGAATCTCTGGCCACTTTTTCTTCCAAACCGGTACCTACGATGGGGGCTTCAGGACGCAACAATGGAACGGCCTGACGCTGCATGTTCGATCCCATCAACGCACGGTTTGCATCATCATGTTCCAAGAAAGGAATCAATGATGCGGCGATAGAAACAATCTGGTTAGGAGCAACGTCCATGTATTCCAACTGTGAAGGATTCACCAACGGGAAGTCACCTTCCTTCCGGCTCTTCACCAATGTGGTTTTGAAGTTGCCTTTCTCATCCAATTCTGCGTTGGCCTGAGCGATGGTTTTGCCATCCTCTTCCTCAGCAGAAAGGTAAACGATACCACTTTCTACTTTGCCGTCTACCACCTTACGATAAGGGGTTTCCAAGAAGCCCAT
>JALRGP010000153.1 GCA_023259685.1 Alphaproteobacteria bacterium
AGTCCTAATATCTTGATGTCTTAAAGTCATTTGTCATGAAGTCATTTGTCATTTATCATTCAGTCACCAAGTCATTTGTCAAAAAAATTAGACATTAAATCGAAAGTGCATCACATCACCATCTTCTACAACATATTCTTTTCCTTCTACCTTGAATTTACCGGCTTCCTTACATTTTGCTTCAGACCCATAATGAATAAAATCTTCGTATGAAATTACTTCGGCACGAATGAATCCTTTTTCAAAATCGGTATGAATTTCTCCCGCTGCGCCCGGGGCTTTGGTTCCTTCGGTGATGGTCCAAGCGCGAACCTCTTTCACGCCTACGGTGAAATACGTAATGTAATTCAACAACTTGTAGGCCGCGTGGATCAACTTCTCTACCCCACTTTGCTCCAATCCCATCTCTTGCAAGAACATCTGTCGGTCTTCAAAACTTTCCAAATCGGCAATGTCCGCCTCGATGGCCGCAGAAATCAGTATCATGCCTGCATTTTCTCCTGCAATGGCTTGTTTCACTTGCTCAACATATGCATTGCCTGTATTCACGCTATCGGGATC
>JALRGP010000154.1 GCA_023259685.1 Alphaproteobacteria bacterium
ATTTATTTTTAACAAGTTAGAAACATTAGGTATTGCTACAACAATTAAGGCTGCCAAGAAAGAAGTAGAAAACCAAACACCAATCGTTTGGGATATCTTGGAAGAAGTGATTCGTGAGCATCCTGTCATGCTTAACCGTGCGCCTACATTGCACCGTTTAGGTATTCAGGCGTTTGAGCCAATGTTGATTGAAGGCAAAGCGATTCAATTGCACCCGTTAGTTTGTGCGGCATTCAACGCCGACTTCGACGGTGACCAAATGGCTGTACACGTACCTTTATCGCTAGAAGCTCAGATGGAAGCTCGTACATTGATGTTGGCTTCTAACAACATCTTGTTCCCAGCTAACGGCGAACCTTCAATTGTTCCTTCACAAGACATCGTGTTGGGCTTGTACTACACAACGCGCGAAGCAATTAATGCTAAGGGCGAAGGCATGACTTTTGCTGATATCAGCGAAGTAATCCGTGCCTATGAGAACAAGCAAGTTGAGTTGGCTACACGTATTGCTGTGCGTATTACAGAATACGATTTAGTTGATAAGGATGCTGAA
>JALRGP010000155.1 GCA_023259685.1 Alphaproteobacteria bacterium
AGAAATGGCGATGAATTTTACCCAGCATGCAGAATTTGTATTGGAACATACAAAAGGAAAAATTGTTATCGGACTTATTCTGATTTTAAATGGTATTATTTTGGGGCTTGAGACTATTCCAGGAATGATGAGCCCTCATAAAACTGAATTTTTAGATATTATTTTTGTTTTATTCTTTTCAATAGAAATATTTATAAGGTATTCAGCGGACCCCCAAAATTTTTTTTAAAAAGGGTGGGACGTATTTGATGCGTTAATCGTGGCATTTTCTTGGATTAGCTTATTTAATCCTCATTATTTATTTTTTAAGGCCGTTCGAATTTTACGATTAGTTAGAATTATTGAATTGGTTCCTTATTTAAATTATTTGGTGAGCTCTTTAAAAAATGCCGTATCAGGGGTTCTTCATGCATCATCAATTTTATTATTATTATTTTATGTATTTTCAGTTATGGGAGTCCAATTTTTTGGCGTTCATCAACCAGAGAAATTTGGGAATTTATCCAAAAGCATGTATACATTATTTGCGCTTATGATCGAAGAAGGATT
>JALRGP010000156.1 GCA_023259685.1 Alphaproteobacteria bacterium
ATAAATATCTTTGTTCAAAAAGTTAGCAATGTCGATTGAATACTCGAAAATAAAAGCACATCCACAAACATTTATTCGTTTATTTGGGATTAAAGTGAATGAATTTGAAGATATTTTAGAAAAAGTAACACCGCTTTGGGAAGAAAGGGTCATAGGATCTTATAAACGCCCAGGAAGATTTTACAAATTATCTCTCGCCAATATGATTTTGATAATTTTGTTGTATTATCGTAGTTATATTACACAGTTATTTGTAGGAATGTTGTTCGGTATTGATGATTCTAGAGTCTGTCGCATCATCAAAACTTTAGAACCAATTTTGGCGACAGTACTAGCGATTAAAAAAGAAAGAAATTTACCAAAAGAAGAGGTAGAGTCTTTGATTATTGACACAACGGAACAACCAAGAGACAGACCTAAAAAGAATCAAAAAAGTATTATTCAGGAAAGCAAAAACGTCACACATTAAAAACAGACATACGAACAACCTTGAAGAGAAGAATTGTACATGTATCCAAAACTAAACCTGGATCAGTTCATGATTTT
>JALRGP010000157.1 GCA_023259685.1 Alphaproteobacteria bacterium
GTAAAAGATATCATGAGCAACATCAACATCCACACAAAAATATTTGATAAATCCGCACATAATAATGTTGATAAAGATGTAGATCCCACAATTAAAAGACCTCCCATGGTGGGTGTTCCTTTTTTTGTTTCCAAGTGGGTCACAGGACCATCCCTTCGAATGGGTTGGCCATCTTTTTGTTGTTTTTTTAAAAAATTAATAAAACGTTCGCCATAACATAAGCTAATACATAAGGATACGATAATAGCAAGTAATGTACGGACGGTGACATACTTGAAAACATGATGACTAATGTTTGATAAATGATAAAACATTTTTAATCAAGACGCAGTTTTAATTTATCATAAATCATTTTGAATATATGATGAAAAAATTCAGTTTAAGTTGCGTACTTGTTAAACATCATAAATTAGCTATCATTAAATAAAAACTTCAATTTGTGATGATTTTTATTTTATGTAGTTAGGTGGGATAGGGTTAACACCCTCGCCTTTAGGCGAACACTTCAGTATTATTCAATTAAAAGTTTAAGCTGCTCG
>JALRGP010000158.1 GCA_023259685.1 Alphaproteobacteria bacterium
ATACCCGTTGGACCGGGCAGGGGATCCGGTGCTGGATCATTAGTTGCTTGGGCACTATCAATCACTGAATTAGATCCAATTGAATTTGGATTAATTTTTGAACGTTTTTTAAATCCTGATCGAATTTCAATTCCAGATTTTGATATCGATTTTTGTCAAGAAGATCGTGATAAAGTTATTAATTATGTAAAAAATAAATACAAAGGCGGTGTTGCACAAATTATCACCTTTGGAAAACTTCAGGCAAGAATGGCAATTCGTGATATTGGTCGTGTTATTGGTCTTCCTTATAGCGTTGTAGATTCACTTTCAAAAATGATCCCCTTTGATCCTTCAAGACCTCTTTCATTACAAGAGTCTGTTGCGCTAGAGCCTAGAATTCAAGAGGCACAAAAAAATGATGTTAAAATTAATAAATTAATTAATTTAGCAATAAAACTTGAGGGGCTTTATAGAAATATTGCAACCCATGCAGCAGGAATTGTAATTGCTGACCGACAGATAGAAGAAATTGTTCCTTTATAT
>JALRGP010000159.1 GCA_023259685.1 Alphaproteobacteria bacterium
GTTGAATTTAATGTGGTTATTGATTTTTTAGCCGATCAAGGTATTCTCATTCAATACATTAATGGGTCTTACGTATGGAATTTAGAACTGTTTAAATTTAAGTGTCTTTCTAGTATCCTCAATTCTTCCATGAACTTTCTTTAAAAGAGCTTCTCATTCAGCAATCCTTGTATCTTTATTAGACCTCTTTCGAAACTTATAAAAATGTGCGAAAAAGAAATAGAGGGTAAGATAAAAAGAAACGAACAGTGTTGTACGAACAATTAAAAGATCTGAGCAATGAGAAATTTAGAAGAAGAACAGGGGTGAAAAAAAACATTTGACAAAATGGTTGAAGTTTTAACACAAGAGGATAAGATGAAAAAAGCAAAAGGTGGCAGGAAAAACAAAGTTAAGTATAGCAAATCAATTGCTATTAACCCTTGAATATATGAGGGAGTATCAGGGCCTACGCACGAAGAATTTTATTGACACAATTCAATAGATGTTTTAATGACATAGCATTTCGTCTCATGATAC
>JALRGP010000015.1 GCA_023259685.1 Alphaproteobacteria bacterium
CTTATCATCCCAAAACCTTTTTCATATAATAGCGTTTATGGCCTTTGGGGCAGTCGTCAAGAACACTAAAAATCTCATAGCCGTGCTTGCAATAGAAATCTTTAGCTTGGTGATTAAATGTATCTAAATGGCTCATCTTGGCCCCTATAGCCCTAGCATCAGCTTCAACCTGATTAAGTAATAAGGTGCCTAATCCTTTGAGCCTATGACTTTCTTCCACAAAAAGTACGTTAATAGCCAAACATTCGCCTAGATAAAAACAACTTCTAATACCGGCAATAATTAAGCCGTTTTCTTTGATAACATAATCTTTCAAAATTTCTGTATCGCCATGAAATGAAACTTGCTGGGCAACAAAGGAATTGACCTTATCATTGAGCGTTTCTGCTTCTTCGTTTGTAGCGTGAGATAATTTGTAATCCGCAATCATATCGCCTCCCTCATTCTGTCCGCCTGATACGCTCTCTCTATTGCACCATTCGGCAGAAAAACAGGCTGCAAGTGTTCAAAGCATTGCATGCGAGCGTCACCACCTTCATCAGACAGAAAGATGTATTCGAGGTAGTCGCCGATGTCTTGGATGACACGTTCGAAGCGGTAATAGGCGAGCACATCCTGATTGATTTCTGTTTGGCCATAACCTTTATAAAAACGAGATTCTTCTTCGGTGGCTGTCAGGCCACTATCCCAAATACCAGCGCCAATAAACATCAGGTCTCGCTCGATGGGGGCAAAGATGAGCGTATCCCAGTCCACAATATAAAGGGTGTCTTTTTGATCAACAATTAGGTTCCATCCGTGGATATCTCCGTGACATAAAACATAAGTAAGAGGCTGTTTTTTGATCGTGATTGCAAGCTCTTCAGCGTGTTCCACAAGTTTAAGGATTTCGCCCTTTTTGGTTTTCAGAAACAGCGCCATTTTTACAGCAACAGGCTCTTTAAACACCTCATTGTCAATGCGCCCAAGAAATGATTTGACGGTTTCTCGCCATTTGGAAGAGAACGTCTCCCTTGGGACATCTTTTGTGATGGATACCGGAATATCAAGTGTATGAAGATTTTGAATGGCCGTTCCAAATTGAGTCCAATGATCCTTGGATAATTTGACTTCTACGCCTTGATGGCCTTCCACATAAGGGTACAAAACGACTTTAAAGGCACCAAGGTTTACCCACAATTGTCCTGTCTTGGTTACAAGAGGAGGAATGAGGTATTTCATACCAAGATCAACCAAATATTTTGGAATTGATACGGAGGCTTCTAAAAACTCACTACTTCTTAATTTGAGGAAATAATCCGTTTGGTTGCTTGTTGTAATGCGATAAACAGCCGTGTTAACATCTGCTCCAAGAGGTAAAAACGTTATTTTCTCGATAGTCAAGCCATACGCACCCTGTAAACACGCAATGATGTCTTCGTCGTTAAGGTCAGGTTCAGTTAGCATGGCCTTTGTACCCCAATATCATCACTCATGCTGTCCTCGAATAAATATTGTTTTTAAACAGGGTCTCAAACCCAAGTTTTTGATAGACTCCAAGCCCTGAATCAGAAGATTCCAAAAAGCAATGAAGAGCGCCTAATTTTTTGGCTTCGAATAGCACGTAACGCATGAGATGTGTTGCATATCCTTCAGAACGCCACCATTCTTGATCATTTGCCGTACCTTCGTAGACGGTGAGAAAAGTTATTCCTCAAAAATCTGGCGGAGAGTGAGGGATTCGAACCCTCGATACGCCTTGACAGCGTATAACGGTTTAGCAAACCGGCGCCTTCAGCCACTCGGCCAACTCTCCAAATAATGGCGGATGGGGTGGGATTCGAACCCACGAAGGAGTCGCCCCCTTGCCGGTTTTCAAGACCGGTGCCTTCAACCGCTCGGCCACCCATCCAAATTTTAAAAAGGCAGAGAGATGCCTTTTTAATAATTTACTTGCGATCTCCAAAAAGATGGAGTAATCGTATAAAGATGTTAATGAAATCCATATACAAATTTAAAGCCCCTAAAATGGCTTTTTTGTGCATGACTTCTGAATCTCCACCTTCGTAGTACATCCGTCGGATCATATGAACATCATATGCCGTCAGACCTGTAAACATTATAACAGCTAAAATGGAAATGACAAAATGAGTTGCAGAACTTTTCATAAATATATTAATCAAACTTGCAATCATAATTCCAACCAATCCCATAAACAGGAATGATCCAAAATTTGTTAAATCTTTACGGGTTGTATGGCCATAAAATGCCATTAAACCGAACAATCCTGACGTAGAAAAAAATATCCTTGCGATACTTGACCCCGTGTAAAGGGCAAAAATATACGATAAAGATACTCCCAACAAACCAGAATACGTCCAAAATAATATTTGTGCGGTTGAGGCTGATAAACGTTGAATGCCAAAGCTCAAAAATAAAACAATACCAATAGGAGCAATCATCACAAAAGTTCCTAAACCTGAATAATGTATTTTTGCAAATAATTCAGGTGAACTCACAACAGCAAATGCTGTTACACCTGTCAACAACAACCCCAAAGCCATGTACAAGAAAACTTTGACCATGTACGCGCGAAGACCCACATCATGCTGCACTTTTGCGCCGTGCGAGCGTGCATTTATAATATCCATGACAATTTTCTATTTAAACTCCCTATAGTTATCATAGCATAATTTAAATAAATTCTAAGGTAGATTTTTTTCAAGCCAATGAATAGTATAGTCACCTGTTTGAACGTCCTCCTTGGACAGCAACCACTGGTGAAGAGGAATTGTTGTTTTGATACCGTCAATCACGTATTCACGCAAGGCACGCTCCATTATACTCAACGCTTCTGGCCGGTCCACGCCGTAGGTGATTAACTTGGACACTAAGCTGTCGTAATGGGGGGGGACTAAATATCCATTATACACGTGACTATCAACACGAACCCCCAATCCTCCAGGAGCATGGTATGTTGTGATTTTTCCAGGAGATGGCATAAAATTATGAGGATCTTCTGCGTTAATGCGGCATTCAATGGCGTGTCCCCGTATAACTACATCATCTTGTAAAAACGACAAAGGTCGACCACTTGCAACAAATAGCTGTTCTTTCACCAGGTCAATGCCGGTAATCATTTCGGTAATGGTGTGCTCAACCTGCAGACGTGTATTCATTTCCATAAAGAAAAACTCACCATTTTCATATAAAAATTCTAAGGTTCCAACACCTCTGTACCCAAGCTTTTTAATAGCTTTTTGAACTGTTGACATTAACGCTTCACGTTCTTTACTTGATAATGCGGGTGAAGGGGCCTCTTCAAAAACTTTTTGATGGCGTCTTTGCAATGAACAATCGCGTTCTCCCAAACACACAACGTTTCCATGATGATCGGCAATAATTTGCACCTCAATATGGCGAGGTTGTTTTAGATATCTTTCCATGTAAATGCCGTCATTTCCGAAATTCGCCTTCGCTTCAACGCGTGCTAGCTTCATATTTAATAATAATTCTTCATTATTATGTGCAACTTTCATCCCTTTTCCGCCGCCCCCCGATGTGGCCTTAATCAAAATTGGATAACCAATTAATTGGGCTTGCGCAAGAGCGTCTTCTTCAGTCGTGATACCGTTTGGTGTGCCGGGAACAACAGGAATACCCAATCCTATCATTGTTTGTTTGGCACTAATTTTATCACCCATAATTTGAATATGGTAGGGAGACGGACCAATAAAGGTCATACCATGATCTTCAACCATTTTGGCAAAATCTACATTTTCTGATAAAAATCCAACTCCTGGGTGAATGGCATCAGTATTGGTGATATCTGCAGCGCTGAGTATAGATAAAATATTTAAGTAACTGTCTTTTGATGATGGCCCTCCAATGCAAACACTTTCATCAGCTAATAAGACATGTTTTGAATAGGTGTCTGCTGTGGAGTGAACAGCAACGGTTTTAATACCAAGCTCACGGCATGCGCGCATAATACGCAATGCAATTTCGCCTCTATTGGCAATTAAAATTTTGGAAAAAGGTGGATTCATGATAACTCGAACAGAGGTGTTCCAAACTCTACAGGTTGACCGTCTTGAGCCAAAATATTAATAATTTTCCCAGATTTAGGAGATTTAATTTGATTCATGACCTTCATAGCTTCAATAATAATAATGTTTTGTCCTTCCTGAACATGATCACCAACACGTACAAAGGGTTCTGATGCGGGGTCCGGAGCAAGATAGGCCGTTCCAACCATGGGAGAATCAATTGTATTTTTACCAGATTGTGCCGGATGAGCAGATTTAGATGTATCTTGAGATAATGATATGGCAGAAGGCTGAGATGAATGGATAACAGTATTCTCTTTTTTAACACGAATACAACGTCCTTGATCTTGGTATTCGATTTCAGTAAGATGCGTTTTATTTAAAATATCAGCAAGACGTTCAACCGCTTTTTCATCGATAATAAAAAGTTTGCTCATGAGCCCTACAATAGTTCTAGTCTAGGATAGAGTAACTTTTATCATGATTTTGATCAACTACCTCATCCTGCTGAGGTGAAATTTTTAGATTTTTAAATTTTATATTATGATTAAAAATATGGATATAAAAAATTAATCACATGGCTGTTCCAAAGAAAAAAACGTCTAAATCACGTCGTGATATGCGTAGATCTCATCACAAATTATCTCCTGTGCAAGCATCAGAATGTTCAAATTGTGGATCGTACAAATTACCTCATCACCTATGTGAAAGTTGTGGTCATTATAATGGTCGTTTAATTGTATCTCAAAAAAATGAGACAAAAGATGATCAAAATGAGGATTATGGCAACTTATAGAATTGCAATTGACGGCATGGGGGGGGATCACGCTCCCCATTCCGTCATTAAAGGAATTGATCTCTTTTTAAGCAGTAATGACAGTAAAGACCATAATCATTTTTTAATCTTTGGAAGTCAAAAGGAATTGCATCCTTTAATTCAACAAACAAAGTATCTGAAAAAGTGTTATGATATCATTCATTGCGATCAAATTGTCGAAAACCATACAAAACCATTAAATGCATTGAGATCGTTTAGAGAATCAAGTATGGCTCGTGCTGTAAAAGCCGTTCAAGAAGGTGAAGCTGATGCTGTTATTTCTTCTGGTAACACTGGAGCGTATATGGCATTTTCAAAAGTTATTCTTAAGACATTTTCATTCATTGATCGCCCGGCTATTCCAGCCGTCATCCCAAGCGTCAAAGGTTTTACTGTGATGCTGGATTTGGGGGCGAATATTGAATGCAACTCTCAAAATTTAGTTCAATTTGCTGTCTTAGGCCATATTTATGCTCAGGAATATCTTAAAATGGATAAACCGCGCATTGGTTTATTAAATATTGGCGTTGAAGATATCAAAGGACATGTTGTTTTGCAGGAAACTTCTGACTTTTTGTCAACAATGTCGGGTCTTAATTATATTGGTTTTGTTGAGGGTAATGATATTACTAATGGCAATGTTGATGTTGTTGTAACGGATGGTTTTACTGGAAATGTAGCACTCAAATCTATTGAGGGAACGGCTCATTTGATTACCCATTTTATGAAAGAGTCCGTTTTGGCATCGTGGAGAGGAAAAATTGGATATACAATCGCCAAGCCTGCTTTTGATTCTTTTAAAAAGAAATCAAACCCTAGTCTATATAATGGAGCTGTTTTTTTAGGTCTTAAAAAAATTGCCGTTAAAAGTCATGGGGGTGCCAGTGATATTGGTTTTGCTTCAGCTGTACGAGTCACCACCGATATGCTAAAAAGACATTTAACTGAAAAAATTGAACAGTGTGACTATTTTAAGGAGCTTATTTTTTAGCTTGCCATATGACCATGTGTTGTTAATATAAAAAATTCCTATCATATACTGAAAATCATTGAAAATTCCACACAGTCAATAACAGCTTCAAGAACACGCATCAATGTGTTTGATTCTATTCATTTAAAAACGATAAGTTTTGATAGTTTGGGAGTACAAAACAATTGATTCTGATGCAATTTGTGAGTATTTTGAGCCTCTACGCACAAAATATCCAGGACATAGAAAAATTCACTTGACTTTAGACCAAAGCCCCTATCATAAATCGGAAAAAACAAGACAAACAGCAGAGAAATTGAATATTTTTTACCTGCTTACAGTCCAAAATTGAATCCAATAGAAAGACTTTGGAAAGTCATGCAGAACACGTGCGACATAATGTTTTTTTTCGAATCTGCTCAAATATTTAAGACGAAAAAATTATGGCATTTTTAAATCAAACTTGGCCAGAAATTTCTTCACATATGAATAGCCGTATCAACGATAACTTTAGCGTGGTTAAAACCGAATCTTCAAGTTAATTGGGTATATGACCCTTTGCCACCAGCTGTAACAGCCACGTTCACAGTTCAGCCCATAGAGCAAATGCAGATAATGCAACCAGCTCAACCTGTAGGTCCGCAACCTATCCCACAACACATACAACAGAGCTCAAACATATGGTCAATAACAGTAGATGAATTAAACATCTTCCTGAGCGATAGGAATAATGTTTGAAATCATAAAGAGGTACTTGAAAAGTATATCAAAGATAATGAAGAGGAAAAAGAACAATACAATGACAAAGAAACAAAGAAAAAAAATATGATCAAAAATGTATTAGGATTGTAAAAAACAATTAAGAACGGGGGACCCTGCCCGATTCTTTCTTTACATCCAAATTTTGGTAGTAACGAGACAGAGTCGGGGGCTTTTATAGTTATTTGCTTTTTTTAGCTTCGATGATTGTGATATAAAAGGTGCTAATGGCGATAATGGCTGCCCCTACATATAAAAATGTATGGGGGATTTGATTGAAAAACAAATAACCTGACAAAGCAGATATAATGATTTCTGTATAGCTATACGGTGTCAAAGATGAGGCATCAGCAGCACTATAAGCTCTGAATAAACATACTTGAATTAAATTGGCCCCCACTCCCAATGCGCCAAGGTAGCATAGTTCATCTAAATGGGGTGTTTTCCATACAAACGTTAGCGGAATAAACGCAAGAAACGTTGAAATTAAACCAAAATAGAACAGGAGTGTATAAATGTGATCCCCTCCCACCATTTTTTTTACAATAACGTTGGATATGGCAAACAATAATGCAGCACTCACCGGTATCAATGCGGCCATATTAAATGTATCGGTACCTGGACGAATAATGATTAACAACCCAATGAATCCCATCAACGTTGCAATCCAACGAGCCGTATCCACCCGTTCTTTTAAGAAAAAATAGGCCATTGGTAAAAAAAACAATGGTTGAGCAAACATAATGGATGTATTTTCAGCCAGTGGCATCACATAAACGGAGTAACAACATAATCCAAGAGCGATGGCTCCAATTAGGGCACGCACAAAATGCAAAGGAAAACGGTTGGTCTTAAAGTAATAAGATCCTTTACTGATCATGAATGGAATCACTGTTAACATACTAAATAAATATCTAAAAAATACAATCTCAACGGTATGAAATCGGTCTCCCAACTTACACATCAATACATCATTTGATACGCTCACAACGCCAATCATGATGGCCCAAAATGCGCCTTGTGCATATCCTTTTTTTAAAAACCAATCGATAAAAGGTAAATTTGTCATGGTTATTTTTTATCTAAACCTCATAACAAAATATAACAGCCGTTGTCAAAAAACACAAAATAGATGCTTAATCAAGGTATATAATCCAGTCTTTTTGTACAGATAAAAAAAATAATCGCTACAATAACTTAAATACTGGTTTATGTTGTGGAAAAATTTTTATGATAAAAATAAACTTAATCATGTTTTTAACATTAATTGGATGTGCTGGAAACATTGATAACAAAGGGGCGCCAGAATCACCAGAAAGGAAAAGAAAATTTGGCTTTGGTTCAGTAATTTCTGAGGAAGGTATTAGTATTGGATCCCAAGGAATTAGAGGAAAAGAAAAAGACGGCATCGGACAGGCAAATCGTTACTTATGGTTGGCATCTTTAAAAACATTAGAAAATATCTCTTTGCAATCAAGTGACGCCGTGGGTGGGGTGATTATTAGTGATTGGCATACTATTATGGGACATTCCAATATTCAAATAAAAATAACCGTTCAAATCATGAGCGCTATTTTAGAGGCCAAAGCTCTTCATGTGATTGTCCATAAAAGACAGCTCAAGGGGGGGCAACAATGGGTTGAGCTGGGTGTTGATCCGGCATTAACAGAAAAAATCGAAAATACTATTTTAACAACAGCAAGAAATTTATATATCGACGATAAAAAAAACATCTAAGTTATGAATATTATCATATTGGGGGCAGGCCAGGTTGGATATCATGTGGCGAAATATCTGCTTCAAGATCACCATCGTATTACAATTGTTGATCATAACAATGATTTATTGGAAAATATTATGGACCAACTGGATATTCAACCGATTTTAGGGTTTGGTTCTTATCCAAATGTTTTAGAGGCGGCTGGCGTTCGAAAAGCCGATCTGTTAATTGCGGTCACAGCTTCCGATGAAGTCAATATTGTGGCATGTGATGTTGCGGCTTCTATGTCTGCCGATTTATTTCGAATTGCAAGGGTGCGTCACCGCGATTACTGGAAAAACAATGGTGTTCAGGTTTTTAATTCCGTTCATGAAGTTATTTCCCCCGAAATTGAGGTTGCAAAATCCATTCACAAAAGTACGAAGATTTTAGGTGCTTTTGAATTGGTTTCATTGCCTCATGATTTTAAAATGATTGGAACCACCCCAACGAAATATAGTATTTTTTTAAACACTCCTTTTAAAAAAATACCTTCTGCGTTTCCAAACGCGAATATGTCGTGGTTATTAATTAAACGTGGAGATGACTATATTGTTCCCCAAGACGATGATTGTTTAATGATTCATGATCATGTTTACATCATTGTTCGCAAAGATCATATATCCCACATTATGGAGGCATTTGGCTACAATCAAAAAGAAGAAAGAAATTTAATGATTATCGGGGGAGGACATATTGGACGACAATTGGCCTATGAAATTGAAAATGATAACACGTCTGTTAATTTAAAAATTATTGAGCGGGATGAGAAGCAATGTCATTCCTGCTATAACTATTTATCACAAACAAAAATCATCCATGGTGATGGATTAGATATTGATATATTAAATGATGCGTATATTTCAGAATGTGAAACATTGTTAAGCCTGACCAACGATGACAAAGTTAACGTTTTATCATGTTTATTATCGAAACGCTTGGGGGCAAAGCGGACCTTGTGTTTACTGAATAATAATAGCTATGCTTCTCTTGTCACATCACTAGGAATAGATTCTATCATCAATCCCAGAAGTTTAACGATTTCATCAATTTTACAGCATGTGCAAAGAAATCAGCATGATCATGTTAAAAATATTGCCGAATCATCATTAATGGTTATGATGATTCAAATAACTGCCTCAACGAGTATTTTAAATACACATGTTTCAAAAATACCCTATATTGAAAAAATTTGGATCTATAGACATCGCCATCTGTTAGATGATATATCTGAGATATTTTTAGAAAAAGAGGATATTTTAATTGTCATTTTTCAACAACATATGCTGAAAAAAATTAAAAAATTTTTTAATGATAATAAGTCAAATCATTAACTAAATTTAATTTAAATAAAATTTAATTAAAATGCATTTGACAAGTTGTTGAAATAGAGTAACCATAGATCAAATACTAGTTGTATGAAATAAATGGCACGTTTACAAGAAGAGTATGATGACCAAGATGTGGAGACACGCTTAGTGACTCATAAAGCACGTAAAATTGATGTATTGTACAAAGAAAAATTGATATCACATTCTCAATATAATGATTGTATGACGCTCATAGAAGAATTAGAAGATTGTTCTATTGGACGATACTTATTATCAAGCCGTGGCTTTAACGGATATTGGTTTGATTATTTGTGTCAACCCATTCCAAAAATTCAACGTCCGATTGCCGATATCGAAAAATTTATTGTTCAAGAAGCCCCTTTGTCTTTGGCATTTAAAGAATCAAGATCTATTTTGCAAAAAATTGTGACTCAAAATATCCAAGAATATATTCGTATGGCGTCCCTACCCTGCGGTTTAATGACAACATTTTTTGAGTTGGATTTTTCTCATGCATCGCACTTTTCTCTGCTTGGATTGGACCTTGATTACGAGGCAATTAATATTTCTATTGAAATTGCAAAAAAAAGAAATTTACTTAACCATGTTCAATATATCCATGGGGATGTGTTTGATTTTTCAAACAAAGATGATTTTCATCTCATTATTGGTTTTGCCATAGAATTTTATATTACAAGTCGCGATTACGCCACAAAATATTTTAAAGTAGTACATAACTCTTTGAAAAAAAATGGTGCTTTTGTCGGGGCATTCTTTTCAGATCCATCTTATTGGAATATTAAGGACGAAGATTCACTACACAAGCAAATAATGATTTTTAATGATATTCTATCGTTACCTTTTGGTATGAAATTTACTCTTGATGATATGTCTGAAATTTTAGAAAATGTAGGATTTTATAATATTCAATTTGTTTTTGATGAACAAAAAATGATACCGGTGGTATTTTGTCAAAAGAAATAGAACAATTTAACAAAGAACTCAAACAATGGATTGATCGCTTTGAGATTTTACATAAGGACCTGAAGAAATCTTCGCTCTATAGCAGTCAAAGTGGAAAACGTTTTCGTCCTCAGCTCATTTTTATGATGGCTGATTTTTTATCAATACCTTTATATGACGTTATGCCCGTTGCGATCAGCATTGAATTATTGCATTGCTCATCACTAATGTTAGATGATTTGCCTTGCATGGATAATGCACAACTCAGGCGCCATGAACCCACGTGTTGGGTTGTCTACGGTGAAGGAATGACCACTTTATCCGCTTATGCGTTAGTATTTTTTAGTGCCCAGGTTATTTTAAATGCTTCTTATCATGAATCTGCAAAGGTTCAGCTCACAAATTTATTATGTTCATCTGCTATTGGAATGACAGATGGTCAAGCTTTTGATATTTCTCAAGATAAAAATATTTCTCCTCAAGAATTGTGTATGCTTAAAACTGGACGTTTATTTGAATTTTGTTTATTGTCGCCTCTTATCATCGCATCCAGGCAAGATCTTATACCAACATTTCAAAGAGTCGCTGAATTGCTCTCTCTTATTTTTCAATACCGCGATGATTTAATGGATGATGAATCTAGTGATCAAACGGGAAAATCGTCCCATATTGATGATCAAAAAGACACCCTTAAAAAAAACCATGCCATTGACGTTAATGATGTTTTAAAAGAACTTGATCATTTATTAAAAACACAATGCCCATCAATTCATGATAAAATGATGCAGGTCGCGGGTTGGATCATCACGCGTCAACATTAATAATTGGAGATATGCTACACATTTTTAGAAATATACTCAAAGATCGAGGATTGGATGGTTTTTTGATACCAAAAAATGATCGTTTTATGCAGGAATCAACATCACCGTGCGAGGAGCGTTTGAAATATATGACGGGGTTCTCTGGATCTGCAGGTATGGCTTTGATTACACAAGAAAATGCTTATTTATTTGTTGATGGACGCTACACAATCGCCGCTAAGCAAGAGGCGCCTCATTATCATATTCAAGATTTATCTATCCAAAGTATTATTGATTGCATTCATGACGGAGCTATCATTGGCTTTGATCCATGGGTTCACACTATTGATCAAATTGAAAAATTATCCAAGTATACCCATGTACATATCCATGCCGTTCAAGATAATCCAGTTGATATTATTTGGAGAAATCGTCCCGTTATGGAATCATTGCCTTTTTTAGATCATTCTATTCACTACGCTGGGGAAGATTTTAAAAATAAAATTGAACGTGTACAACAATTAATGAATACAGATTTTTTATTTATCACACATCCCGATTGCGTCTCATGGTTATTAAATATCAGATCTAATCATGTGCCATATTCTCCAATCGTTCAAAGTTTTGCCTTGCTTCCCAAGGAAGGGATGCCATTATTGATGACAAAACATTATTATGAAGGCATTAAAGATATACAATTGGTTCATGAAAATGATTTAAAAAACTTAACAGGCTCCATATCATTGAGCCCAAGTGCACCACACCAATGCTTGGATATTTTTAAACATATGGATATCCAAATTAAACCAGACATTGTCACACAACTAAAATCCATTAAAAATTCTGTTGAACTTAAAGGTGCGACATCGTGCCATCAACGAGAAGGAGACATTCTCAAAGATTTTTTAAGAATTATCAAAAAAGATTACAAACACTACACGGAATGGAGTGCGTCCGAGTTACTGTCCAAAATGCGAGGAACAATTGATTTGTATCAAGGACCCAGTTTTGAAACGATTTCCGCAATTAACGATAATGGTGCAATTATTCATTATCGACCTTCAAAAAATCATGATCGTCCCTTATGCGATGGTCTTTATTTGATTGATAGCGGAGGTCAATATCTTGATGGCACAACTGATGTTACACGAACCCTTGCATTGGGAGAGGTTACAAATCCATTTCATAAAACCGTATATACGGCCATTTTAAAAGGGATGATTGATTTATCTTATGCAATTTTCCCCAAAGGTACCACGGGTTCTTATATTGATATTTTGGCCAGACGATATTTATTTGAATTAGGTTTAGATTATCCCCATGGAACTGGGCATGGTGTGGGAAGTTATTTAAATGTTCATGAAGGCCCCCAGTCTGTATCAAAATATTCCAATGTCCCCCTGGAGGAAGGCATGTTGCTTTCCAATGAACCAGGTTATTACAAAGAAGGAGATTTTGGCATACGTATTGAAAATATGATGAGGGTGGTTGCAAAAGGAGAATTTTTAGGTTTTGAAACCTTGACAAAAGTCCCTTTTGATCGCGATTTAATTGATGACAATCTATTATCAACAGATCACTGTCAATTTATCAATGAATACGGCTATGTTTAAAACTATTTTAAGTGTGTTGATGGGGATTGTTGGATATCATTACTTTATCCACATGGAAAAAAACCATCTGGATGTCGGCATCATCAATTTATCTCGGGTTGAGCAAAAATCAAAATCCTACACAACTATTCGTAAATTTTTAGATAACGAACACAAAAAAATCAAAGATAGCGTTTTACAATTGGAAGACGCTCAGCGGCAATTTTATGAACGACTGAAACAAGCAGAATCACAAAATAATCCATCTGCGGTCCAAATGCGCCAAGCATTCAATAAAAAAAACCAAGACATTGAAAATTATATCCAAAATGAAAAGGAACGTCTGCGGATTTTATTTAAAAACAAACAAGATGAATTGGATAAAAAAATAACTCAATCCATAGATCGTATCGTCAAAAAATACAATCTATCATTACTAGTCAATTCAAATATTGATGATGAGCATAAAATTGTCATTTATGGACAAAAGTCTATGAATTATACAGACGTGTTTATCAAAATATTGGATGATTAGCAATAACTGCTTTTTCAAAAATTCCTTAGCGAACTAATACATCAAAAAATTATTGAACCATCGATGGTTTGTTTTGAGACGGGAAATTAATAATCGAATTTGTATGTCGGACAATTCCTTGGCACCCATCCAAATCTAACGTGCTGCCGTCAATAATCTGTTTAATATAAGATGCCATATTGAGTGATTCTTTTTGCTTGTCCTTAGGCGCTACCGCTGATGCTTTGATACGTACCCGTCCCTTGGGAAGACCCAGTAATGTTCGGTTATGGGTTAATATTTCTTCAATTCAATAAATGCTGCCCTATCAAACAATCCAGATGATAACGCCGGTTTTTACATAATTGCAGAACCACGTAAGTCGCGTCATATCTTATTTGTACGTTTACGCATACCATGACGGCGTCCCGCTTTTTCCATTTTAACCGAACCTGAAGCTGTTAATCTAAAGCGTTTTTTTTGTACTGCTGTTTGTTTTTAATTTGGACATTTCAAATCCTTTAAAAATGAAAATTCACCACATCCTACTACAAGGTATGTCCATTCATAAGCCAAGCAGTCATTTAAATTTATTAAAATATCAACTACTATCGGCTTTAGCCGATAGTAG
>JALRGP010000160.1 GCA_023259685.1 Alphaproteobacteria bacterium
CCGGGCCCGCAGCTCTGGATCCAAGTTGGAAGGCGAATCCGGAGCCATGGCAGCCGTGCTGTGGGTTGAGCCCTCAATGCTAATTTCATTGGGCTGCCGGTGTAGCTCAGTGGTAGAGCAACTGATTCGTAATCAGTAGGTCGCAGGTTCAAATCCAGTCACCGGCTTTTCATTCCCATTCCGTTCATCAAGGACTGCGCACAGCACTAGTGCAGCATTCCTTTTGCGCGATTCCATTGATCCCTGGGCCCCGGCAGGTGCACCGCGATTCCCATCACCGCGCCGAGAGGGGAAGAGTCAACGAATCGGGGCGCATTTCAAGGCGGCAAAGATCAACAGCCAAAGCAGCCCAGCACTGCTAGGAGTGCTCCACTGATGCCTGTCGCCATGCGCACCCCCCTGCTCGCCCTGGCCGCTGCCCTGGTGCTGGCGGGCTGCCAGCGGGGGCCCGACGACAGCCAGCGGCTGGAGCGCCTGGAGCTGCGGCTGCAGCAACTGGAACAGCGCCTCA
>JALRGP010000161.1:0-241 GCA_023259685.1 Alphaproteobacteria bacterium
ATAGATCATATTTAGTTTGATGTAAACTGATACATTAAGTTCATTTCGTACTAACTAATTTAAATTAAACTCATGGCAATGAATCCAGCATCCATTTTAATTGTTGATGATGATCCAAAAATAAGAGATCTCACAAGTCAATATCTTATTGACCAAGGCTTGAATGTTCATACAGCCAATGGCGGCAAGGAAATGGATTTATTTATTGCTAACCACCAAGTTAGCCTCATTATCCTAGACC
>JALRGP010000161.1:264-510 GCA_023259685.1 Alphaproteobacteria bacterium
GAAAGTGGGCTTGCTATATGTCAAAGATTGAGAGGCTCAGGAAATTTCACTCCTATTATCATACTCACGGCAAAAGGAGATGAAATTGATCGCATTGTAGGCTTGGAAATGGGGGCAGATGATTATGTATCAAAACCATTTAACCCTCGAGAGCTTTTGGCACGTATTAATGCCGTATTAAGACGAAATGAATTAAAACAAACCCAAAACTCAACTACTGAAAACTTAGCGTTTGGTCCTTTTGTA
>JALRGP010000162.1 GCA_023259685.1 Alphaproteobacteria bacterium
AGAGTAGCGTCTAGTGTAGAAGCTTGCGCTAATACTTTGCCACCATCTGCTGAGATAACTTGAGCATAGATGTGACGCGGAGTGCGGTTTACACACAAACGAGTCGCACCCAATGCACGGATGTGCAAGCGTGTGCTTTTCGCACGACGCAAACGGGATTGTTTCTTTTCGTTCATAAGAACCTCGCGCCTTATTTCTTCTTAGCTTCTTTACGAAGTACAACTTCGTCAGAATAACGAACACCTTTACCTTTATACGGCTCTGGTGGACGGTAACCACGGATTTCCGCAGCAACTTGACCTAATTTTGCTTTATCAGCAGATTTTAGGATAATTTCAGTCGCTGTAGGAGTTTCTGCAGTTACACCTTCAGGAAGGTTGTAGTCAATCGGGTGAGAGAAACCAAGGTTAAGGTTAACAATGTTACCTTTAACCGCAGCTTTATAACCAACACCGATAAGTTGTAACTTACGTTCGAAACCTTCGCTAACACCTTTAACAAGGTTGT
>JALRGP010000163.1 GCA_023259685.1 Alphaproteobacteria bacterium
CATTGTCCCTCTTCCATGAAATGGGTGGCAAAGCCCTTATCTGTTAACACTCTCTTGTAACGCTTAAATAGTCCTACATACTGCATAAATACCTCTCTTTCTTTTCTCTTTCAATTCTAGAAGAAAATGATATAAAAGTAAAGATTAGACATTACAAAAAATAAAAAAACCGCCCATATACTTACATATGAACAGCCTTTTGTTCTGGTGCCCAAGGGCGGAATCGAACCACCGACACAGGGATTTTCAGTCCCTTGCTCTACCAGCTGAGCTACATCACCAAATGAACGTAATGTTGGGATACCCGTCTCGTCCCAATCTTAACAGCTTCATCAGAGTTTTCTCTGGGCCCAGGCTGAGGGTGCTAACTCCATATGTAATGTAGACCTGCGCTGGTCTTTGTTACATACTTCTGTTCATTGCGTTTTGTAGTCAAGACAGGATTCGAACCTGTTACAGCTTTGCCATAAAGAGTCAGCTCGACCTGTTACTCAACCTTGGGGAGG
>JALRGP010000164.1 GCA_023259685.1 Alphaproteobacteria bacterium
GCCCCCGAAAATCCCCGCGATAACGGCAACACCCAGCGAGCCCAAGAACGACAGAATGAGCGCGACCAGAATGGGCATGCCATTGGCCCCGTTGATCCGGGCCTTGACCGCCGCCCGGTCAGCGAAGAACCCCAGCAGGATCAAGCCGAAGGACAGCCCGAAGGCGATGGCAAGAAAGGTCGTCATGGGGTCTGGGGCTTCTTGGTGGATCGCAGCATTGGGGTGTGGGGCCAGCCGGCAGGCATCGGCGCGGATTCGACAGCCCCGGCGCACCAGCGTTCGTACGGTCGCACATAAAGCGACACGAATGCATGGCGCAATCAGCGGGGGGCAGAAAAGAGACGTGTTTCAGGGTGTTAAGTGGTGCCCAGAGCCGGAATCGAACCAGCGACACGCCGAATTTTCAAGACCTGCGGTGAAAGCAAGCCATTGAATTTATTTATCTATTTTAAAAATCTTTGGGGGTGTGCGAAAAACTACGCGATGTTGATATGGATGTCTTTAC
>JALRGP010000165.1 GCA_023259685.1 Alphaproteobacteria bacterium
GATGTTGGAGAATAAAGACATCTGGATGGATGGTGAAGAAGTTGTCAAGCGACTTCAGACTCGAATTCAGAAAAAAGAAAAGCCAGAAGTACCAGCTCGAAAGCCTAGAGCTACTAGGGCTCGAGCTAAGAAATAACGGTGTACATTAATTCTTAGTCGTGATATAATATCATAGAGCGACTGTGGTCTAATGGATAAGGCAACGGTCTTCTACACCGTACGATGGGGGTTCGAATCCCTCCAGCGACGCCAGATGTCGGGCTGATAGCTTAATGGTAAAGCAGGAATACCTCCAGTGGATAAGAGTATACGAGACGGGTGCAAGTTCCCATTCCTAGTTGACCACCACTTTCCTTTAGCGGCATCCTTTATTGGATATGTAGGTTCGAATCCTACTCTAACTACAAATAAACAAAGTGACAAAATATAAGTTAATAGAAGAACTTTTCAAAGACCAATCGTTAAAAAACAACGCTCGGAAGTTATGCAACAATCGGGATATCTT
>JALRGP010000166.1 GCA_023259685.1 Alphaproteobacteria bacterium
TTCCAACTAATGTAATTTCCATTACAGATGGACAAATCTTCTTATCTAATGATTTATTTAACTCAGGTATTCGACCAGCCATTAATGTTGGGATTTCTGTATCACGTGTAGGATCAGCAGCCCAAACAAAAGCAATGAAAAAAGTTGCAGGAAAATTAAAACTAGAATTAGCTCAGTTTGCGGAGTTAGAAGCATTCTCTCAATTTGCGTCTGATTTAGATGAAGCAACACAAAAACAATTAGCCCGTGGTTCACGTTTACGTGAACTTTTAAAACAACCACAAGGTTCTCCGTTATTAGTTTCGAGACAAGTTGCTTTAATTTATGCAGGTATTAATGGGTATTTAGATGGACTAGAAATATCTCAGGTTGGGCAATTCAAGTCAAGTTTATTTAGAAATTTACGAGATGATAAAGACTATGATCGATTATCTGAATCAGCTCAGTTTACGGAAGAGGTTGAAGAATTATTGAAAAAAATAATTAATACAGTATTGATGACA
>JALRGP010000016.1:0-12208 GCA_023259685.1 Alphaproteobacteria bacterium
CGCAAAAAATTTTTCACATCGTGTTCAGATTTAGTACGCTTCAATATTATATTTTTAATGGGAGGATTGTATTCTGATTTTGGCGTAGAATTTTCTAAATATTTTTTTGAAATTATGGATGATTACATGATAGTTACATCTCGTGAAGGTTTTATGTGGGGAGGCACAACTTTTTTCGGTTGTGAAAAAAAAAGTTTAATTATTAATGAAATGCTCAATGTTATTGAGCATTTAGATTCCTTACCAAATCATTTGCAAAATTTTTTTAACTACAGTCCACTGCCTGTATATACATCAATTCCCATGTTTACACTAATGATTGATAAGTATACGAATGAAGAAAATTATATCTTACCTATTTCTTCTGGAAAACTTGTTAAACGTAATCATATGGCCAGTTGGTTAAAAGGTCTTTATGGACAAACAAAAATCACAAAGGACACATGGGAAAAAACTGATTTCTTTTCTAACGCAGCTGTTGTGCCTGAATTTAAATTAGATCTTGCATTAGATGGATTTACAAAGTTTACCATTGCAATATCTGAAAAAATGTACGCTAGATCAATAGAAAATTTAAAGAAAAAAAGAATCGAGCTCACAAACCATTCAAAAAATACTTATCATAAAATTCTTTTGAATAAGGGAATGTATGTGATACCTCATATCACTCATCGTTCATGGATTACGTCCCAAGATAATCCTAGAGAAGCCCCCATTGAAAAATTAGATCTTTATTTAGAAAGTACACGATCTTTTACATCACATTCTGATTGGCGTCATATTTTTTGGTGCCTTGATAAAAAGAAAATTCCCTTAACAATCGCATACTTAGAACAAGCCAATTTGGACATTGAAATTAAAGAAATTAGTGATATTTATCAAAAAATGAAAGGAAGAGAAATATTTGATGAATTTTTAAATGACAGTCGTTTTTGTAATGCTAATGATATTTTTAGGATGAATATGTTGTTTTTATATGGTGGATTTTACAGTGATCTTGGTATGCTTTTTAAAAAAGATATGACACCAATTATTGATAATTTTAACCTTGTAACGTTTATGTATCCCCATCAAGGCTCTTTGGATCATGGGATTTTTGCATGCCCTAAAAATTTCAAAATCCCGCTCATTTACCTAAATACTCTTTCAAAAATTTTTCTTTTACCCAAAGATATCCAAGATTTAACCAGAAATATAGATGGAACGCAAAATCCTGACTATCAATTAATATGGACAGGGTCCCACCATTTGATGTCAATTATGGATTGTTATCTAGATGATCAGGATAAGGTTTTTTTTATGAAACCTGGTGTATTATTTGATTATAATTCTCTTGGTTCTTGGAAAATTTCTAAAGATAATTTTGGAAATAAAGGAATTTTACAATCCAAATTAAATGTTTTTAACATTCATACATATCCACATATAACGGAGAAAAAATAATGCATTTTATATCAAAAAAACTACTATCACTCTTTTCCATAACATGGGTCTATGTTGTAGAATCTGATTATATTATTGTGACAGGAGGAGCTGGATATATCGGCTCACATACCTGCAAAGCTCTTCATCAATCAGGTTATATACCTGTGGTTATGGATGATTTAAGCTCTGGATCAAAGGAATTTGTAAAATGGGGACCCTTAGAGGAAGGAAATATCCTTGATAAAGATTGGATTTTTTCCGTTTTTGACAAATACCATCCCAAAGCCGTTATGCATTTTGCGGCAAAAATATCTGTTGATGAATCCATCAACGACCCTTTATCCTACTATCATGTTAATTTTTCTGGTTCATTAAATTTATTGGATGCCATTCGACATTTTAAAGTAAAAATTTTTATTTTTTCTTCGTCTTGCTCAGTTTATGGCAACCCCATCAATATTCCTGTTGATGAAACGCATCCTTTAAATCCTTTGTGTCCTTATGCTAGAACAAAATTATTTTTTGAAGAAGCGTTAAAAGATTGCTCAAAGGCATATGGTTTCAACTATGGAATTTTACGTTATTTTAATGCGGCAGGATGCGATAAAGATATGGAATCAGGATTTACAAAAGACAATAAAAGTTTTATTTCAATTGCAACCAAGGCAAGTCTAGAGAGAAAACCTCTAAATATTTTTGGAAATGATTACGATACAAGAGATGGAACTTGTATTCGAGATTTTATTCATGTAGCAGATCTTGCTGATGCTCATGTTTTAACCTTAAATCATATCATCAAAAAGAATGAATCTCTCTTGCTTAATTTAGGCTCTGAAAAAGGTTATTCAATCAAAGAAGTTGTTCAAGAGCTTCAAAAAATAAGTGAGAATTACTTAGGCGTTCTTTATGGACCTAAAAGAGATGGTGACATTGTAACGATGATTGCGGATTCCACAAAAGCAAAAAACACATTGAATTGGACAGCTCAACATAATCTTGAAGATATTTTACAGACGTCATATCAATGGCAAAAGAAAATAACAAAAGACTAAATTTTTCAAACACCTCTTGGCCATTAAACATATGGTTTTCAAGAGGTGTTGTATGATATTACATTCTAATAAAAGGAATTCCAGCTTCTTCTAAAAAATTGTAATAATTTTTTTTATAAGATGGGTAATGATCAAGCATATCCTTAGGATCTGCCATTTTATAAATTTTTTCAATACTCCAAGTACAATCAAAAGATTCTACAAAAGGAATTTTTAAAGTTTCACATAATTCTTTTGTCCGAGAGTCATGCACAATACAAAGCGCACGACATCCCCCTAAAAGGGCAGCGATTGCTCCATGAATACGAGATGTCACCATAAGATCAAAGTTTTTCATGTAGCTCACCCATTCATCAATCGTTTTGGGAAAGAAAAAATTTTGAGAATAATATTGAAAAATTAATTCATGATCTTTTTTTAATAAAATAGAATCAAAATCATTTAAAGATCCGTCAATCAAACTTTTTTCTGTTTGAAAAATGTAGGGAGCGCTATATTTAAAGCCAAATAATAAAATATTTTTTTCATTATCTTTCGCAGATGAATAAGGTGTCACTGAAACAGCAATTTTTTCAGGAAAAGATTTCTCTTGAAAAATATTTTTATAATAATCCATAAGCAGTAAACTGGGGCAACCTAAAATCACAGAAGGAAGACCGTTATTTTTAAGTACATTTTGTGAAATTTCTCCTCTGCAACCAATTTTATAATGGCATTTTTTAAGAATATTCACCATATCTTCAGACAATATTACAGATTTACCGTCATCTGTTGGTTCTAATTGCGTTCCACAACCTAAAAGTATCATTTTTGCACAATTTGAATTTAAAAACTTTTCATAAAGATTTTTTTTAATGCATTCAACACTTGTATCTCTTGATGTTAAAATGTTTGAAAAAATTGTTAAAAATATAGATTTTTCTTTATCATGTGCAGCATCGGTAGTTATTAAATAATTGGCATTTTCTGACTTAAATAATTTTTCTGTCGCATAAGAAAATAAAAATTCACCTAAATTTAAAAAACTAGAAAGCAGATAGCTGTCAAATAAGTTTTGGTTTTCGTGTGCTCTGGCATATACAATTTGAATAGATTGTATATTTGAATCCTTAAATTCTATACTTTTGACGTGCTGTTGATTTTGAAAATTAAATGGAGATTTTTCTTTTTCTAGTGACTCAATAGCAATGCCTTGACACATCAATTGACCCAGGATAAAAGATCCGATCAAGATATGTTTTAATTTTACATTGTCCATGACAACATAACCTGTTTAAATACTTTCCATTTTTACTACATCATAAAATTATTAAAAAATAGTTGATGAGTCATTATCCATGTTGTGAAAATCCAGATATATTTGAGAATTAATCCCTCAACACCTCCTGAATCAGATTTTTTTGAAGGAGCTTTGAGGGGTATATAATCAAAGTTGAAAGGACATTTGAATCACACTTTGAAGAAGCCGCAGCTAAATAACCATATAGTATTTAAGACCACTCTCAAAACAATAACTCCTTAAATATGGTGATCGTAAGGGGTTTTTTAGGATACACGCAAACATTAGATTATCTTAGATTTTTATAAGTGGCCTGCATTCATGTTATGTCATGGATGCATTTTTTAAGGTCGGCAAGGACCAATGCTATATACATTTAAAAAATGAGATCTTGTGTAATAACGTATCAATGATTCATTTTTTTGAGATAATTGAATTGTGTGTCCGTTATGATCAGGTTCGCCAATCATTAAAAACATCACAATTGAATCAAATTGTTTTAATGTCGGATCTGATTGGTCAACGGTCAGTGTGGAAGAGAAATCTTTTTTGCGGCAATAAACTGCAACGTCAGGGAACAAGCGATCGGGATCAATTAAGCTTTTAAATGGCGTGGTAAAAGCAATCTCCACACCATAGGTAATCCATTCTCCTGATGCGGTTTGGGCCATGCTTTTTGGTATATTGAGTGTTTTATATGGAATGTAACCAAAAGAAGATGTACATACCTTTGGTGCAACCCCATCATTTACCCCATTAGATGGGCAGGGAAAATATTTATGTAATGTTAAAAATGATCCTAAAATTTTTGATAATTGTTCCATTTTTTGATGATTTGTGTGGTGAGAGGATGCCTTTTTAACAGACAACCAAAACGGAAGGAATCCTGATGTCAGGATTCCTATTACCCCTAAAACAATGGATATTTCAACGAGGCTGTAACTCCTAAGTCTTTTTTTCATACCTGAGTCGATCAAGAGTTTCACTTTGGCCCAAAATGCTCATGATCTCAAAAATGCTTGGTGATACTGTTAAACCTGTCAGCAATAACCGTGCCACCTTTGCAACGTCACCCAATTTCAATGAATGTTTTTCGCAAAATTGTCTAAAACACGTTTCAATAGTATCTTTTGAAAAATCATTTAACTGAGATAATTCCTCAATAAGATTTAAGAAACAAGAAGGATATTCCATTTCCTTCAGCATTGGTTGATGAATATAAAATTGTCCCTGCTCTATCAAATCGTTGATGGTTTTAGAGCGGTCTTTCAGTCCCTTCATCCCTTGCAAAAGACGTTCATTGATGACTTTATCTGAATTTTTAAAGTAGTCAACCAATGTGTGATCATCAGTATGTCTTAAATAATGGGCATTTAAACTGAGTAATTTTTGTAAATCAAATCTTGAAGGAGAGCGGCCGATTGCATCTAAAGAAAACCACTCAATGGCTTGGGACGTAGAAATAATTTCATCATCGCCATGTGCCCAACCTAACCGTAATAAATAATTACGCATTGCCTCAGGTAAAACACCCATATCCTCGTAATCTTTTGTGCCCGTTGCGCCATGACGTTTTGATAATTTAGCCCCATCACTACCATGTATTAATGGAATATGAGCAAAAACCGGCACATCCCAATCACAGGCTTTGTATAATTGATACTGACGAAACGCATTGGTTAAATGGTCATCGCCTCTAATGATATGGGTGATATTCATATCGTGATCATCTACCACAACCGATAACATGTATGTGGGTGTACCATCACTTCTGAGTAAAATCATGTCGTCCAATTGATCATTGTGAACTTGAACATCTCCTTGAATGACATCATGGATAGTGGTAACGCCAGTCGTTGGCATTTTCAGGCGAATCACTGGATGAGTGTGATGTGGGTGATCAGTTCTGTGTCTACACTTTCCACTATAGCGGTAAGGCTGTTTGTTTTTGATAGCTTCTTCGCGCATGACGTCTAATTCATCAGGTGTACAATAACAAAAATAAGCCTGTCCTTTTTGAACCAAATCATGAGCAACGTCTTGATGGCGCTTGAATCGTGAAAATTGAAAAACCGGCTCATCATCAAAATCAAGTCCTAGCCAGCTTAAACTTTGAAATATAACATCGATGGATTCTTGCGTTGAACGTTTACGGTCTGTGTCTTCAATACGTAATAAAAATTTTCCACCATAATGGCGTGCGAATAAATAATTAAACAAAGCGGTTCTAGCGCTGCCAATGTGTAGGAAACCGGTTGGACTTGGTGCAAACCTTACAGCAACGGACATAATTGATGATTATAATAAATCGATAGAATTATCCTAACATACTTCAATTCAAGCCATATGAGTCTGCAATATTGTTTTGACTTTTTATTCTTACCACCCGACTCTATGACGGCAAATCCAAATTTTTGGTATAGGAATCAGGCTTAAGACAGCATTTGCAACGAATCTGAGACCTTTTTTAAAGAAAGACAGCAAAGACAGCACTGATCTCAAGAGTTTTTTTTGAGGAAGCAATATGGGCAATACCACCTGTGAGCAATCTCATGTTTATATTTTTTTCTAGAAATTCCTTATTCTAGGAGAATTTTTTTTATATGATCAAAGTGTCGTCGTTCTGTAAGAAGACATCGATAAAAATATTCGCTCATGACAGCTGATATGGTAAAATTTAGAAAATAAATAGGAATGGAAATCTGATGGATCAAAACCAATCAAATGATCGTTGCCATCATAACAATCATGACAACCACAACAGCGACGGTGAAGCTGCGCCTCACTCAGTTGTCGATGATATTGATTATCAAACTGAATATTTAAGAGCGCTTGCCGAATTAGAGAACGCAAGAAAACGCTTTGATAAGGAGAAAGATGATACGCAAAAATATGCAGTATCTCAGTTTTCAAAAGATTTATTAGCCGTTTATGATAATTTAGAGCGTGCTATTTTAAGTTGCCAAAGCGACCAAGCAACGGTAGATACGATCCAAAAAGGTGTTGTCATGACATTAGATCAATTAACACAAATTTTTGAAAAATATCACATTTCGTGTTTGAATCCTATGGGTGAAAAGTTTGATCCTCATTATCATCAAGCCATTATGGAAATTGAATCAGACGAGCACGAACCTCAACACGTGGTACAGGTTCTTCAAAAAGGATATGTGATCAATGGTCGTTTATTGCGTCCCGTGATGGTGGGTGTCAGTAAGTCTAAAACATCTTAAATGTGGCTGCTTTTGAATCGGCTTTAGTAACGGGTGGTGGGCGACGCTTGGGTCTTATCATGGCGCGCCTATTAAAAAAAAAAGGATTCGATGTCGTTATCCATCATAGATCTTTATCTGCGCTAGAGCTGGAATGTTTACGCGATGAAGGCTTTCACGTTATTGGTGGTGATTTAACAAACGAAGATTGTGTGTTGTCTTTGATTCAAAAAGCATCCGATATGTCCAAAAAATCATTGCGTTTACTGGTCAATAATGCGGCTATTTTTGGACAATCTTATACGATAGAGGATTATTACACGGTTAATGTGAAAAGCCCTGCTCAATTGATGAAAACATTTTATTTGTATTGCGGACATGGTCATATCATCAATATATTGGATGGTGATATTTTCCAAAATCAATCTGGGTTATTGTATTACCAATGGAGTAAAAAATCATTGCATGACATATCAATGATGTTGAAAGATCAGTTTGATCCTCATGTTCGCATCAATCATATAGCGCCGTCGATGTTGTTAAAAAACTCTCATATAATTGACGATTGTTCATTTGAAAAAAGACGGCTGCGAATGGCACATCCACCAACAATTGATGATTTTAAGAAAGCAATATCAATGTTAATAGACACGCATTCTATGAACGGTCAAACGATTGTCGTTGGTCATTATTGATCAAATGCATCATAACAGCTGGAAGGTATCCCCGTTGTCCGGAGGCCACCTTCCATCAAAAACTATTTAGTCTTTGTTTTTCTCTTTTTTTTCATCCTTTTTGTCATGATCCGCTACAGACAATTTAAATGGTACAAATCGGCTTGCTCCTTGTCCTTGGGATATGGGTCTCCAAATTTGCAAATTAATTGAATTTAATTTTTTCTGTTTTGCTTTTTGAATATATTTTTCAAAATCTTTGACGTTATGAATAATCATTGTAGAGTTGATTGACTCAATCACGTCACCTTTTGTTAAAAATTGATGATTTTCGGAAAATTGTTTGTCAACACCCACGATTAATATGCCTGAGGTTTGTTTTCTTGAAAAATCTTTTTTAAAAGATTGTTTTTCTTCTGCGGTTAAATTTCTCACACTGAAACCTTCAATGTCCAAAACATCTTTTTGATTTTGAGATAATGATTTTGATAAATCTTTATCTTGAGGGACTTGAGCCAAGGTAATATTGACATTCATTTTGCTGTACGTGGGAGGATAATCATCCTTTTTAGGGCGCAAAATGGTCAGGGTAACTTTTTTACCAACTTCGGAATTGGATACAAAAGATGGTAATTGACGTGCTTCTTTAATTTTTTTGCCTTCAAATTCAATAATGACGTCCCCTGGTTCTAAGATGCCATTAGACGGGCCATCTTCTTGAACGGATCCCACAAGAATGACACCCCCATCTTTGTCCAAATTCATCCCCTCGCGTAAATCATCATTGATTTCTTGAATTTGAATACCAAGATAACCACGTTTGATATACCCGGTGTCTAATAACTTATCAATAATTCGTTTGGCTTCATTAGAAGGAATTGCAAAGCCGATTCCAACGTTTCCTGCATTTGGGGTGATAATGGCGGTATTAATACCAATCACATGTCCTTGCTTATTTAATAAACATCCACCAGAATTTCCCATGTTAATTTGTGCACTGTGTTGAATGAATTCAAAATCTTGCTGTGCGCCATTTGGTAAATAACGCCCTTTGTAAGATACTATTCCCGTTGTAACGGTACCTCCAAATCCAAAAGGATTCCCAATAGCCATGACCGGTTCTGCCACCATTAAAGACGATGAGTCTCCCCATGACATAGGTTTGATGTTTTTTATTTTTTTAACAGAGCTAAGTTCAAATTTAATAATAGCTAGATCACTTCTTTCGTCTCCCGCCACCAATGTTGCATTGACTTCATCTTTATCAGATAAGGTGATTTTGATTGTTTTGGCATCTGCTACAACATGGTAGTTGGTTACAACATATCCAAATTTATCATTTATTTTTATGATGAAACCGGAGCCAGCAGCTTGGACTTTTCGAGGTGATTTATCTGCATCAAAAAAGTCTTTGAACAACTCGTCAAAAAGACTGCCAGATGGCATTTTGGGCATGCCGCCTGGCATTCCCTTAGGTTGTGATATTTGTTGGGTGGCAATGATGTTGACAACACTTGACAATGCTTCCTTGGCAATAATTGGCCAATTAACGCATGTACAGTCAGCTGCTGAGCCCGTCTCATCAGAGGATTGTGTATGTGTAGAGCATGACACAGATGATTGATCATCACGTTGATGATGGGATTTTTCAGAAGATTCCGAAGACTCTGCAGAGGTGCTGTCTTTGAGATCTTCTTTTTCTTTTTCTTGAGATTGGAGCTGATGCTCCTGTTTTTTTTCATTTTTTTTTGATGATGAGGGAATATCTTTTTTTGCAATTCGTGTGCCCATGCTAAATAACGCAGAAGTCACCAGCAAAATCCCTATAAAATGCTTGCTAAACATGTTTTTTTTGTCTTTTTATCCATGTATACATTTTATCATAAATTAAATACATTATTTGAATTTATAAAAAATGGAATGTCATTAAATTGATGACTTTAGACAGTGCATTTTTTTTGTGAATAATTGCAAAGCATCTTGTCGCATATGAATTGCCAATTGCGTAGAATCGTGTTGGTCTTCATCACCACCTAAAAGAACAGTTAACTCCTTAATAATATCCACCTCATTTAATTGTTTGACGGTTGTCATATGATCTTTTTTATCAACTTTAAAATGCTCATCAGACAGTGCTGCCACATGGGGAGAATGGGTAATACAAATGGTTTGTGTTTGATAAGAGATATCTTTAATTTTCTCCCCAATTTTTTTGGCAACAATACCACTTGTTCCTGAATCAATTTCATCAAAAATCATCACATTATTCGAGCAAGTATCGAATGTTTTTAAAGATAATAAAAATCTGGACCACTCCCCGCCTGATGCGCACTTGGCAATGGGTTGGGGTAAAATACTGGGATTAAAACTGACCCACGTATCAATATCGTCATAGCCATCAGAACTGTCTTGGGATACCTTAAAACGAAAATCGATGATTCCATCTGGTATTTTAAGAAAATTGAGTTCATTGACAATATGTTCCTTGAGCAGTTGGGCGATGTTTTGACGTTCCTTGGAAACGCTATCTGCGTATTGTTTGTAACAAACATAAGCCATATCGCAATCTTTTTGTAATCGTTCAATGAGGTCATCTAATTCTTTTAATCTTTCTTCATAATGAAGTGCATTTTGCCAAAAACTGTGCAAGTCATGAACGTGATAGCGTTTTTTGAGTGTTTGTAATTCATACAATCTAGAGTCAATTTCTTGAATACGTACGGCCGATTGTTCATGTTGATTCATGAAATCCTCTAACTCTTGTAACATCGATTCCAAATCTAGAACAATCGATTCTATAGTGCGGGATTGAGGTAAGGACATCTTTTGAAGATGTTTTTCTAATTCATACAAAGGTTTTAAGTAAGATTGAGATTGAAGCAAATTTTTTAACTGTTGACAGATCATCGCTGAATCTCCCAATTTTTTCTTGTTTTCAACCAGTTCATCTTCCTCATTTTCTTTTAAATTCAAAGGAGACAGATCTTTAAAAGCTTGTTCAAATAAGTAAGCTTTTTCCGTGAGTGTATTTTTCTCATTAACCAATTGTTTGAGTGTGCTTTTTTTCTGATCATAAGCTTTAAAGGCGTTTGCCATTGGCATGGTGTCAATGGAACGGTTAATGGTATTTTTTAAAATATCTTTAAAAACTGATTGATCAAATTGATGGTGAATATGGATATAATGCTCTTTTATAGACCGAACCAATGACAACGGAACGTTGGCGTCATTGATTAAAAAACAACTCTTTGTTTTTTGGATGATACGTTTCAAAATAATGGTACCACTTTCTATGTTTGTCAATTCAATACCTTGTTGTTGCAATAAAAATTTCATACCGTCATGGATATTTAAAACAAGGGTCAGTGTTGTTGTTCCATTGATCATTTTTGTATCAACCTTGTCACCTAATACTAACAGCAAAGCATCCAATATTAATGACTTTCCTGAGCCAGTTTCACCAGTGATAATGTTTAAACCTTTTGAAAAATCAATATGAACGTTCTTAATCAATAAATAATTCTCAATTGTAAAAGAGCGTATCATACTCTTGGTTATCATCCATTCTGTGAATTTAATTTATCCTAACATTTTTTCTATGGATTGAGGGTATATGTATACACTTTGACGATACACACCTATTTTGAAAAAGAGCCCAAAACATATAATAACCAATAGGTAGACAAGCATTTAAATATGGTAAAATTTTTAAAATATTAAATATTTTCAATGCCAATGATTAATGTGTCTTTTGCGAATAATTTTATTTTTTCAATAAAATTATTTATAAAATGTATTTCCTATTCATTGATAACACCCATTTTTTTTGTATTATTTGCAGTTCTTAACTGTTGTAAAGCCGCCACATTATTGCCAATGGAAAAATCTGAGGTGATCATTGATCCCTCACAAGATAACCCCCTTGAACATCCACCTCAACCTCCAGTTGTGTCTTGCACAGAGACCAACGTTCAAATCAAAGTTCTACGGCGTCCAAAATCCCATGGTGTATCAACGCCATCATCCAATTTGAAAATACAAAATTCTATTCCCAACAAATACAAGAAAAATATGTATATTCAAGATTTGCCGTCGTCCATTCATATCGTATTATCGGATGCACCGGTATCCCTTTTTAAGCCTGGGAAAGTTGAATTTTCTGCTGATTTTTTGAAAATTTTAAAAAAAATACACCCCTTCATTACATCATCATTGGCCATTCATGTGCACAGTGATGCTTTGGGATCAAGCCCCACCCATAACAAACAACTCAGTCAAAAACGTGCCCAATGGATTGCCACTCAATTTAAAAAAATGGGTTTACCTCTTAAAAAAATCAGCATCATCAAAGGTCATGGATCTCAATTTTTAAAAGATAAAAAACATCCCCTATCCCTTAAGAATAGACGTGTTTTTTTAAAAATTTTAAAATAATTTTAAATATTAAAGAAGATACTGAAAATGCAATATATTTTTTCAATTATGATAAAAAAATTAGATCCTATCTAACAAAAATAACTTCAGGAAATGAAAATTTTATAGATATTGGTGCGCACATTGGTTTTT
>JALRGP010000016.1:12218-13819 GCA_023259685.1 Alphaproteobacteria bacterium
GGTTTTAAAATTTTTTTTCATTTGATCCATTAATTTTTCCAAAACATTCTTTCGATCATTTTGTAACAAATCTCTAATGCAAGGATCAGCATTGTCACATTTTAATTCTTTTAAAAATTCTGTGTCCCCCACAGTATTCATTGGAAGTAATGAATGGTTGATGTGGATGGGCTTGCGCTCTCCTGGCGTTGGCAGATGAAAAGACTGCGGATATATCAAAGTTGGATTGTTACAAATTAAAAATTCATTGGGCTGGTAATGATCAACCCCAAAAACTTCCTTTACTTTATCGCTGCATCCGCACAATATACACATGATAAAGATACCTATTTTTTTCATTATTGAATCAGAACACATCTAAGATCTTAAAAAAACAATATCATAAGATTGGGCCTGCAGAGGCGATGTATTTAAAATTTTTTCAAAAATATCTTTATGTTGACATAAAAAATCAAATATATCGTCATTATTTGCAATGAAACGGGCTGTGGCTTGGTTGTTTGTATTAAAAGTTAAAAATACGTCCACCCATCCTTGATCACATTGGATTTGCATATGAATATTTCGAAGTGGTAATCGCCACATTTTTTTTAACTCATCTTCTAAAAATGTCAAAAAATTATTCCTTTGAATAGTCGAAATCTTTTTTGCCTGTGATGTTTTTGAAAAAGCAGTGTCGGTGACCTCATCAAAATCAAAACAAACATCGTCATCTGGCTTCAAATTGTCGCATGGATTGAATAAAATATTGGTTACATGTGTTTTTTCTAAAGGCGTGATATGTGCACATGGAGGAAAATGACATACAATGTCATTCTTGGGCTCCGGTTGATTTTGAGCGGTATGTCCTTTGTTATATGGAGACGTCGACGCCTTGACCTTTGACAAGACCGAAGAAAAAGAGATAGTCTCAGACTTTTTTTGGGTGTTGTCATGGGGATGTAACTGGCTCTCATGAGATTTTAAAAATTTTTTCAAATCAATCATTGTTTGCATATGATCAAACACGGTGAATGTGATTGTTTTTAATGATCCCTAAGATAATCCTTTGCAAAAATAATGCCTATCATTAAAATGTATCATGCACTGCACCAAGAGTGACTATAAGCACCCATGAACCCCAAACCACAGCAAGTCTCATTAGAATGGAACGCAAAGACGTTGGGGTTATGAGTTCAGCCCCCGAAGGGGGGGATGGGGGTTATTTAGCAATAACTTTTATAAATTCTGGAATATTTACTTCAAGGTCTGTAAGTTTCTTTATATATTCCCAACATTTCTTTTTAATTTTTTGAGGGTTTCCTCCTGGTAAGAGAGCCCCTTGGGTAAGACTCTTAACACTGTTTAAAAGTTGTTTTATATTCTTATGTATTTCTACTAATTTTATCTTTACATTTACATGTAATTGATCACACAAAAACTTGTAGAAATCAAGTTTTTCTCCATCAATTGATTTGTAAACATCAACCACTTCAGTTAAGCTTTGAAAAATATCAATCATTTGAGTCATTTCAGCATCCATAAGATTCAAAAATTTTTGAATCTGTGCACTATTTTTAATTGAAAGATCAGTATCGTAATTTTCTCTTAATGTTTCGTAA
>JALRGP010000017.1 GCA_023259685.1 Alphaproteobacteria bacterium
AAAATTTCAGAGTTTTAAAGCGTTTACGCTTTGAATCTGCTTTACAAGCGTTTACCAAACTATCGGCTTTAGCCGATCGTAGTTGATTAATAAATTTTTGTCATTAATGAAGGCAGTTATAACCAAACACGACCAATGAACATGCCCCTCATGTACACTCCGGTTCTGCGCTTCGTGGGCACCTAGAATTTCTCTATTAGAAAAAGGTTTCGAAAGATGTCTCATGTAAAATGCAATTGTTTTGCTGGAATTGTCAACATGAAAAATGGATTCGTTGCTGTTTAATACAAAACAACGACAAGGGGGATCCTATGTTTTATTTTTCAATCTCTAATTTTTTACTTCCGCAGCAGGTCTATTAATTTTTACCATTTCCGCAACAAAATATTAAAAACAACCAAAAACAAAGTTTTTTTGGCAGAAATTTTCTTAAATTAATGCCGAAAAAAATCATCTATTCAATGGGGGTCGGAGCAACTCATCCACCAAGAAATGATTTGATAGCCAACAAGGTTTCTTCTGTTTTCTCTACATGGGGAAAATGACCGCAATCATCCAACTCTATCATTATTGATTGTGCAATAGCATGATGAATTTTTTGAGCAGAACTAACTGGAACGATATCCTGACGGCCGTGAATAATCAAGGTAGGAATGCAAATATTTTTTAAATATGATATCAAGGCTCCTTCTGGTTTACCATAAGACGTTTGTAGCATCATATACAAGACTTGCATGCCATTCATAGCGGATTCCTGAGTCATACTAACTGTTAGTTTATCCACATCTAATGGATTTTTTAAATAAATTGAAAACATATGCCGATATAACTCGCAAACCTCAAGATCACTTAAATGGCGAAGACCACCATAAGTTAATAATGGTTTGAGTTGATGTTGCATTGACATCATTCTTTTCCCCAGTTCATCTGCAAAAGCCTTTTGGCCCTCATAATCCGCGGCAGCTGAACTCATTAAAATCAAAGAAGACACATGTTTTGGATAATGAATGGTATAATTCATAGATAAAAAACCACCCCAAGAATGTCCAATCAATGTCAATTGTTCTTGTTTTAGAGCCAAACGAAGGCTCTCTAAATCTTTAGTGAACTGGTCGACACTCACATCATTTGGATAAATTTTGGAGCTTAATGATTGTCCTGATCCTCTTTGATCGTAGATAATCACCTCGTGATCTTGAGACAGCTCTAACATTTGAGGTAATAGATAGCTATGATCAAGACCAGGTCCTCCATGAACAATAACGACAGGACTTCCTTTTCCAAATTTTTGGTAAAATAATTTCCCATGGTCAATGGGCACATAACCTGATTCGATTGGCTTAATGTCATGAGAGTGAGAAAAATAGTGATTCATATGATTTTAAAAAAAACCACAGCCCTTAAATAAATTTATCATATAATACATGATATTTTTTAATAAAAAACATATAAAAATTAATTTTTTGATGTTTTTTCAAAAAATCTTAAAACTTGTAAAGAGTTCTGTCATTAAAAACCCAATTTGTGAAAAATTGGGTTTATTTTATGGGTTAAGGGCGACCTTAAATACGTCGTTAACGTTTGATACGGCAATAATCGAGATATTGTTTTTAACAACATCTGGAATGTCATCTAAATCCTTTTCATTATCCTTTGGAATAATCACGGTTTTAATATGTCCGCGATGGGCAGCCAAAAGTTTTTCCTTTAATCCTCCAATTTGAAGCACATGCCCCCTCAATGTGATTTCACCAGTCATAGCAACGTCACGTTTGATGGTTTTTCCACTTAAGGCTGATAAAATGGATGTTGCCATGGCAATGCCTGCGGATGGACCATCTTTTGGAACCGCCCCTTCTGGAACGTGAATATGAATGTCTTTTTTCGACAAAGTATCGTCATCAATGGCCCATTCTTTTGCTTTGGATTTGACAAAACTGTAGGCTGTTTGAATGGATTCTTGCATGACTTCGCCTAGCTTTCCTGTATAAGAAATTTTTCCAGATCCTGGAATTAACAAAGCCTCAATAAATAAAATATCACCTCCAACTTCGGTCCATACTAAACCTGTGGTTGTTCCCAATTGATCGGTATCCGATACGACACTATATTTATATTTCGGTGCGCCGCAGTAATCATGAATTTTTGTTTGATCAACTGTGATTGTTTTAATCTGAGGAGTCAATGTCATGTCTTTCACAGCTTTTCGACAAACTTTGGCAATTTCTCGGTCTAAACCACGAACACCTGCTTCTTTTGTGTAAAATTGGACTAGTTGCAACAAGCTGTCATCTGGAACTTGAATTTCTGATGGTTTAAGGCCATGTAACTTGATTTCCTTTGGCAACAGGTGATTTTTAGCAATATGGATTTTTTCATCTTCAGTATAACCCGGTAAACGAATTACTTCCATACGATCCAGCAGAGGTTGTGGAATTTTAAGAGTGTTTGCGGTTGCCAAAAACATGACATCACTTAAATCATAATCAACCTCTAAATAATGGTCATTAAACGTAGAGTTTTGCTCTGGATCTAAAACCTCTAACAAAGCCGAAGACGGATCTCCTCGCCAATCTTGTCCTAATTTATCAATTTCATCCAATAAAAATAAAGGATTGGATTTTTTTGCCTTTTTCATGCCTTGGATAATACGCCCAGGCATGGATCCAATGTATGTCCGTCTGTGTCCACGTATTTCGGATTCATCACGAACACCCCCTAAGGCGATTCGGGTAAATTGACGTCCAGTCACCTTTGCAATAGTTTTCCCAAGGGATGTTTTTCCAACACCAGGAGGCCCAACTAAACATAAAATTTGCCCCCTCATTTTTTTAACGCGCCCTTGAACAGCCAAATATTCCAAAATGCGATCTTTGACGTCTTCTAAACCATAATGTTCTTCATCTAAAACATCTTTTGCTTTACGTAAATCAATTTTGATTTTAGATGGATCGTTCCAAGGAATTGACAGCAGCCAATCCAAATAATTACGAATAACAGTCCCTTCAGACGATTGAGGGCTCATGGTTTTCAATTTTTTCAATTCAGTTTCTGCCTTTTCTTTGGCTTCATTCGATAATTTGGTGTTTTTAATTCTGTTTTCTAGAATCGTCAATTCACTTGTGCCATCTTCACTATCGTGCAGTTCTGTTTGAATAGCTTTCATCTGCTCATTTAAGTAATATTCACGCTGTGTCTTTTCCATCTGTTTTTTTACGCGGTCGCGAATACGTTTTTCCATTTCAAGCGCAGAACTTTCACTTTCGATCAAAGATAAAATTTTTGTTAAACGTTCGTTGACATTTCCAGTTTCAAGGAGGTCCTGCTTTTCTTCAATTTTTAAATTAAAGTAGGATGCCATTGTATCGGCCAATTTACTAGCATCATGAATTTGATGAATGGTAATCAGGACCTCAGGAGGAATTTTAGAACTAATTTTTATAAAATTTTCAAATTCAGAAATCACATTTCTTTGCAAAGCTTCAAGTTCTTCTTCATCAGCAATATGATCAGGTATTTTATCTATTTTTCCGTATAAACATTGTTCTTCTTTGAGCCTGGATACCTTGACGCGCTCTTCCCCTTCAATCAAAATTTTAACCGTACCGTCTGGCAATTTGAGTATTTGAATAATTTTGGACAACGTCCCAATTGTATACAAATCCTTAATGGACGGATCATCTAAAGATGAATCTTTTTGGGTTAATAAAATAATATGTTTGTGGTTATTTTCCATCACCTCTTCCAATGCTTTGACGGATTTTTGACGTCCAACAAATAATGGAACAACCATGTGAGGGAAAACAACGATGTCTCTGAGCGGTAGAATGGGTAGAACTTTTGTTTTTTTCATGAATTTTGAACCTTTTTTTGTGTCGATTTAATGAGAATAGGCTGATCTTTTTGTTCAATAACGTCTTTTGTAACAATCACCTCCTCCACATCTTCAAACGAAGGTAAATCATACATTGTATCAAGTAAAATCATTTCCATGATAGACCTAAGCCCTCTGGCACCCGTCTTACGTTGAATCGCCTTTTGGGCAATGGCTTTAACGGAATCATCTTCAAATGTTAATTTAACATTTTCCGTTTCAAACAATTTTTTATACTGTTTTGTTAAAGCATTTTTAGGCGATGTTAAAATATCAATCAATGCTTTTTCATCTAAATCCATCAATGTGGCGACAATTGGCAGCCTGCCAATGAATTCAGGAATAAGGCCAAATTTTAACAAATCTTCTGGCTCTAAATCTTTTAATAAATCCCCAATACGATGTTCATTTTCTTTTTGAACAGTGACGCCAAAACCGATGCCGCTGCCTTTAGAGCGGAGTTGAATAATTTTTTCAAGACCGGCAAAGGCTCCACCACAAATAAACAAAATATTTGTTGTATCAACTTGTAAAAATTCTTGTTGAGGATGTTTTCTACCACCTTGTGGAGGAACAGATGCGATTGTACCTTCCATAATTTTGAGCAAAGCTTGTTGAACGCCTTCACCTGACACGTCGCGTGTAATGGAAGGATTGTCAGATTTTCTAGATATTTTATCAACTTCATCAATATAAACAATCCCACGTTGCGCTTGTTCCACGTTATAATCTGCCGCCTGTAAAAGCTTCAGAATAATATTTTCCACGTCTTCACCTACATAACCAGCTTCGGTGAGCGTCGTTGCGTCCGCAATTGTAAACGGCACATTTAAAATACGTGCAAGTGTTTGAGCAAGCAACGTCTTACCACTGCCAGTTGGACCAATCAACAATATATTCGACTTAGCCACCTCGATATCTTGGTAACGATCATTATGCGCTAAACGTTTGTAATGATTATGGACAGCTACCGATAATACTTTTTTAGCATGATCTTGCCCCACCACATAATCATCCAAAATTTTACGAATATCGTGGGGGGATGGAATATGAGATGAAGAAGAATGAGAAGAACCTCGAGATTCTTCCCTCATAATATCCGAACATAAATCGATACATTCATCACAAATAAAAACTGTTGGCCCAGCAATCAGCTTTTTAACAGAATTTTGGCTTTTGCCGCAAAAAGAACATGAAAGGGCACCATTTTTGTCACTGCTTTTTGTCATTACAAGACTCCATATATATCTTCTCTACTATTAATATTATCCTCCATAAAAATAGTAAACAAATTATTAATTTTATACAGATAAAATCCTTTTTTCTATAATGTGATCCACAAGGCCAAAATTTTTGGCTTCTTCTGCGGACATAAACTTATCGCGCTCCATGACTTCTTCAATCACATTTAAAGGCTGCCCTGTCATTTTTACGTAAATATTATTTAAATTAGAACGCATTTTTAAAATTTCTTGAGCTTGGATCGCAATATCAGTCGCTTGTCCTTGAGCGCCACCCGAAGGTTGATGAACCATCACGCGTGCATTGGGTAAGCAATACCTTTTTCCTTTTTGCCCAGCTGCCAACAATAATGATCCAGCTGAACACGCTTGACCTAAGCAAATTGTTGAAATATCAGGGTGAACATAATGCATGGTATCGAACATTGCCATGGCGGCCGTCACAACTCCTCCAGGTGAATTGATATACATATAAATATCTTTTTCCGGATTTTCTGATTCCAAAAATAATAATTGCGCACATACAAGAGATGCAACATCATCATGAATGGCCCCCGTAATAAAGATAATTCTTTCTTTTAAAAGACGAGAATAAATATCAAAAGACCGTTCTCCTCGGCTTGTTTGTTCAATCACATATGGAATAAGTATAGACATGTTTCAGACGTTTTCTAAACGATTACTTTTATTATGCCGCATTTTAATAAAATGAATCAAATTTAACATTAATTAATAAAATAAAAAATACAAGAGTTTATTAAAACTTAAAAAACAGATTTAATAATAATAAAGACGCGTTAAAATTTTTTAAAAATTATGACAAAAATTTTGTATACAAATCAGTTGTCATTTCCAACTGAATCCGTTGATGCATTGGTCATTGGTGCTTTTGATCATCAAGAGTTAACGCCATTTGCATCTCAAGTTGACCACATATTGAATGGAGCCATTAAACGAGGAATGGAGGCTTCTACCTTTAAAGGAAAAATATCAGATACTTTGATGTTTTTATCCCCCCATCTCTTGGTTAAAAGAATTTTATTGATTGGCCTTGGGTCTCCTGATCGCCCATGTCGCCATGGCATCGAAAAAGCTGGAGCTTTGATTTCCAAGCATTTGCAATCTACCCCTGCTAAGTATATTCATGTATGTATCGATTGGATTGGTAGCAAAGATATTCAAAATTTTGAAGTCTCTCCTTTGCTGGCTCATGGTTTATCCCTGTATAGTTTTCATTTTGATCACCATAAAACAAAACGTGATAATTTGCCGACCGATTTTGAGCAGGTGACATTCTATACGCCGTCCGTTGAAGAATCAAAATCTTGTGATAAAGAATTAGACGCCATTTGCCAAGGTAACATCACCACCCGGTTTTTGGTCGATGAAGCACCCAATATTATTTATCCAGAATCCTTTGCTAACATGGCAAAAGATCAGCTTAAACCCTTAGGTGTCACGGTTGAAATTTTTGATCAAAAAGATTTAAAAAAAATGGGCTTTAACACAATGTTGGCGGTTGCCCAAGGCAGCGCCCATGAACCAAGATTAGTTGTTTTACAATGGCATGGTGGCAAAGATAAAAAAGAAGCTCCTGTTGCTTTTGTTGGCAAAGGGGTGACCTTTGATAGTGGCGGTATTAATATTAAACCATCCACGGGCATGGAGGATATGAAGGGCGATATGGCTGGTGCTGGAACCATTTTTGGTTTATTCAAAACGCTGGCTCTTCGCCAATCTCCCGTCAATGCGGTTGGTATTTTGGGACTTGTTGAAAATATGCCATCGGGCACCGCTCAACGACCATCTGATGTTGTAAAATCTCTCAGCGGTCTGAGTGTAGAGGTTTTAAATACCGATGCAGAAGGGCGTTTGGTTTTGGCTGATGCACTTTGGTATACCCAAGATCGTTTTAAACCAAAAGCGATGATTGATTTGGCAACCCTGACTGGCGCCATTGTGGTAGCATTGGGACATGAATATGCGGGACTTTTTTCTAATCATGATGAATTATCTAAAAACTTATTATGTTGTGGTGATGAAGTTGGAGAACGCCTATGGAGAATGCCTCTTCATAAAAATTACGAAAAAGATATCGAATCGGATATTGCGGACGTTAAAAATGTGGGGTCCGGACGGGGCGCAGGCAGCATCACCGCAGCCGAATTTTTAAAGAAATTTGTAGGCGATGTTCCTTGGGCTCACTTAGATATTGCTGGTACGGAATCGGATAACAAAGGGCGGGATTTATTTAGGAAGGGGGCTACCGGCTTTGGCGTCAGATTACTCAATCGTTTTTTGAAAAAACATTATGAAGGATAACCTATCTGGTTATCGCCGTGGTGTAGGGATTGTGTTACGCAATCCCTTGAGACAAGTATTAATGACTCGCCGTATCAAAGAAAAAGCATGGCAATTCCCCCAAGGAGGTATCGACCTTGGAGAAAGTGATGAAGATGCTCTATTTCGCGAAATGATGGAAGAACTTGGAACCAACAAAGCAGACATCGTCACAAAAATAAAATATCCACTCACTTACAATTTTCCGAAAACACTAGACCATCCTTACCCCTATAAAGGACAAGCCATCCAATGGTTTTTATTAAATTTTAATGGACATGACGATGATATCAATTTAAATACACCGCACCCTGAATTTGATATGTGGATGTGGAGTGATTTTAATACCGCTATTGATAGAATTGTGGATTTTAAAAAAGATATGTATCAAAAAATTTGCCAAGAGTTTTTTGATTTTTTAATTTAATGATAGGTCATAGGTCAATTGCTTGTTTCACGAATGAGATCCAAATCAATAAAATTTAGTTAAATCGAATACTATTATGTTAAAATCAAGTATGATAAGGCATTGACGTTAAAAATGCTATAATCGTATTTGAAAAATATGAACTTTATTCGTGACTGTCGCGCTCACCATCCTATTATTGCCGCAATTGATCTGGGGACAAATTCTTGTCGTTTATTGATTGTGCGATTAAATGTGGCCAGTGAACGCTCTAATTTTTTAAGGATATTTTCCAAATCTTTTTCTTGGAAAGTGATCGATTCTTATTCTCGTGTAATTCGCTTAGGAGAGGGGTTGCATCATACTCCCCTGTTATCTGACAATGCGATCGAACGTGCTATTGAATCTTTACAAATTTGTAAGAAAAAATTGGACCGGTATGCAGTTTCGAAATTAAGAATTGTTGGAACAGAAGCATGCAGACGTGCTAAAAATGCTGAAGTTTTAATTGATCGAGCTAAAAAAGAATTGGGATTGTCTATCGACGTTATCAACGCCAAAGAAGAGGCACGTCTTGCTTTACGTGGGTGTTCCGCTGTTCTTGATCGTCGTTTGGAATATTCCGTTATTTTTGATATCGGCGGAGGAAGCACAGAGGTCAGTTTTATCAAAAAAATAGATAAAAAAAGAGGCGTCGTCTCTTTGTTCGAAGTTATTGATTCTGTTTCTTTGCCTCATGGCGTGGTCACATCCAGCGAAGCTTTGGCGCAATCACCAGATATCAAAGCGGCTCGAGCCGATTTATTGGAGTCGGTGCAAAGTTTATTAAAGGATTTTTCTAACAAGCACTCTATCCAAGAACATATCAATAATCAAAATATTCAAATGTTGGGGACCTCTGGTACCGTCACAACCCTTGCAGCGATCCATTTTGGACTGGTTCAATACAGCCGAAAAGCCATTGATGGCACTATTTTGAACACATCATCATTTTTAAAAGTCATAGATAATATATTAGAGATCAAAGAAACTGATACACCACATCCATGTATTGCTCCCAATTTTTTGGAATACGCTATTACAGGGTCCCTTATATTAAAAGGTATTTGTTTGAATTTACCGGTTGATAAAATACGTGTTGCTGACCGTGGTGTACGCGAAGGTGTTTTAAATGACTTGGCTGCAGCAATTTAAAATTAAATTTATAAAGAAAAAGCAGACTTAATCCCGTGGATAATACTTTGAATAGCAAGGGCTGCCAGGATAATTCCACACACTCTAATTAACACATTAATGCCGGTAATTCCGAGTTTCATCAGTAAACGTCCACCATACATCATGCCAACATATGTCATCCCAATAACGATGGTAACGCATGCAAACAATATGATATAAGCCAGCCATCCAATCGTTTCAGATTGTTGTAACAAAACAACCATGGATGTTAATGATCCAGGTCCAGCAATCAGAGGTATAGCTAAAGGAAAAACGGATACATCTTGACGTTTTCGGGCTTCTTTTGTTTCCTCTTCTGTGGGACCGTGGTGTTGCCCTTCTTTAGCAATGACCATATCGATGGCGGCAAGTAATAATAAAAAACCACCTGCAATTTGAAAAGCTCCCTTTGAAATACCCATGGCATCTAATAAAGAATCTCCAACAATACCAAATGACAATAACAATACCAAAGAAATGACACACGCTCTTTTTGCAACGCGTTGTTTTTCTACGCTATCTTCACTCTTTGTTAACGTAATAAAAACTGGGATCGCTGCGATGGGGTCAATAACAACAAATAATGTCACAAAAGCTTGCCAAAAAAATTCCATCATTTCTCAAACCTTTTAAAAAAATTTACAAATATCATTGCAAATGCACCATTACCCAAGATGTTAAACATGGTAATAATGGGGTCAAATAAAATGTAAATCCCACTAATTAACGATAACATATCAGGGGAAAACCCTAAATATTTCTCTAAAATAGGAAGCATCACCAACACACCCCCTCCAGGAACACCAGCAACAGCAAATTTATTTAAAACAAAAAAAATGGCAAATAGGAAAAAATTGACAAAAGATACATCTGGAAGACCAAAAGACATCCGCAAAGCCAAAGCCACAATGATAATTGAAAAACAATCTCCGATTAAATGGATATTAGAACTAATGGGTAAAATAGCTCGAACCAAAGGTGATCCAGTATTTTTTTCACAGGCCATGATGGTTGATGGCAATGATAATGCGCTGGACGCGGTTGTGAGCCCCGATAACATCGCAGGAAACATATGAGATAAAGAGTGCAAAACTTTTTTAATGGTATCGCAGCCAATCATATACATGATGACAATGTAGACAAAGCAGGTCGAGACAATAAAAATTAAAACCTTAAAATAATTTTGAAAAATTAATAATAATGTATTTTCATGAGCCATTTTTAAAGCAAATCCAAAAATAAATAAAGGAATCGTCGGTGTTAAAATTTTTTCTAAAAAAAATTTAATGACTTTATTTGCTTTTTCAATAAAATAATTTAACTGATCTTTAAAAAAAGAACGCCCTGCTATAAAAAAGACGATTGTTATTAAAAAAGCATGTTCATTCTTTATAATTTTAGGAATGAAAAGAGAAAAAATTGGTTCTAAGCGGGACGATTCTTGAACAAGAAAAAAATTCATTTTTTTTAGAAAAAATTGACTCACACCATAAGATGTCATAGTCGCAAGAAAATTTGATCCAATAATAAAGATTGTAAAAAATATCGCAAAACGAATGGCATTGGTTCCCAATTTTTTTAAACTACTCATTAAAAATATACACATTATAAACGGCATGATAAATAAAAACAGATCTTTTAAACACAGGCTGATACTTAGGCAAAAAGATTTTATATCGATGGGAATCACGTCGTGACCTAAAAAAGCCACTAAAAGCGCTATTAAAATTGATAACAAAAAAAACAATTTACTGTAGTGTTGTGTGCTTTTTAACAGTTTACTATCTTTATCTTGAAATTGTTAAACTGTACAAATTGACGATTAGGGCAGGGCAGGGCCTACGCATGAAAATTTGTGGTAAATTTACAACAAGAATAGAAGGGATTTAAAAGCCAAGTAATACATGCTAACTTAAATGAAATTAGTGATAAAATTCCATCAAATGGAAGAAGTTTTGGGACATTATTTTAAAGACGTTGACGATCCAAGATCTTTGAGAAACCAGCGTCATTCGTTGATGGCCCTCATTGGCACAACATTATTAGCCGTGTTATCTGGTATTGATAGCTTTAGTGGTATGCAGGATTTCGTGGAGATGCATTTTGACGAACTATCAAAGTATTTTAATTTAACAAGCGGTGTTCCCAGCCATGACACTTACCGACGTCTATGGGATAGCCTGTCTCCAACGCAATTCCAGGCATCGTTTCAAGAATTCGTTAAAACTCTTCAAACAGTTTCAAGTGATGTCATTAGTTTAGACGGGAAAGCTTTGCATGTTGTGAGCGCTTGGTGTAGAGCTAATCAGCTTGTTTTGGATGTTGATTAGTGATAAATTTTTCCAGAGTTTCTTTTTCTGCACGCTCTACTTCACTGTTTTCATATCCCAGTAATCAAATATCAGTTTGGTATCCATGTTCTGATAATAATTTTAGAAGATTACTTGTTTTTTCAGCGTAAAATTCATTCACTTCTTCTCTCCATATAAAATCTAATTTTGGATGTTGTAATCTATTTTTTAAAGAAAAATAAGGAAGATCTATGGATGCAACCATATCAGGATAAACACCTGACAATTGAAGATCAGGAAAAACTTTTTTAATTGTTTCTTCAATTTTAAATCCACGTACACTTAAAAATTTAATGTTTTATCAAAGAATAATTCAATTCGAACTGGATGGTCTGTATTATTTTGGATTTGTATCGGGCTCAGATCCTTTAACATGTCGTTTAAGGATTGATGGTGAAGTTGATAGGATGACTCCATAGAGTACCCTAAAAATGGCACAACTAAAGCAAGTGTTTTTTTGAACATAAGAAACGATGATTGATATGAGTTGCATCATTAGTATCAAATAAATTGTTAATAAATTATTAAAAATTATCTAACTTTGCTTTTTTAATGGATTCCTCAATTTGAATTTCGGCTAAGCGTTGTGATGCAACTGATAAAGCTTTTATCGATTCATGAATAGAAGTTCGATCTTGTTGATCAATGTGATATTGTAATTGATTCAGCAAAGCTTCAAGATGGCATCTGTTTTCTTGATCCAGCAATGCACCATAATCAGACAATGCTTGGGTTACATAAGATGCTAATTTCGATCCATTCATCAGATCTTGGTGTAGTAATCGCTTTTCCATATCATCGGCACCATGTTGATGTCCCTCATAAATATAATTTTTAATATCTTCATGAGTCAGCCCAAAGGTTGGCCTGATATCAATATCAATTTTTTGTTGTGTTTTTTTCTCGACAGCTTCAACATGTAACAAACCATCGCCGTCCAATTGGAATGTCACTTGGATTTGACTCATGGGGGGGAGATTTTTCATAACAAATTTACCCAAAGACATGCAATCTTTAGCAAATTCTCGCTCTCCTTGAACAATATGCAATATCATTTGGCTGTGATGAGCTTCGGCGGTTGTAAAATTTTGAGCCATTGAAATGGGAATAGGGCTATTTCTTGGGATAATTTTATCGACAATCCCTCCGTGTATTTCAATCCCCAAGGACAATGGGGATACATCTAACAAGACATGCGTTAAATTACGTGCTTGAAATGCCGCACCAATGGCAACCGCCTCATCTGGAGATATGGAATTTAAAATGGAACAATGGAATGTATTTTTCAGCATATCGGTTAAAAAAGATAAGCGCGTTGATCCTCCAACCAAAATAATGGCATCCAAATCTTTTGCTTTCATGCCTGCGTCTTGTAAAACATGCTCACAAATAGAGATTGTTTTTTCAATGAAAGGAAGTGATATTTTTTTTAAAACATCAATGCTGAGGGGAGATGACATGGTTTGTTTAATATGTCTTGCCCATAAATGATTGGCAGTGGTGTGAGGACGACCATAATAATCAAGAATCGTATGGTCAATGTCATCGCCGCCTAAATGAGCATCACCGCCGCTGCCTAAAATATGAAAAACACCTTTGTTTAGGCGAAGCAATGATACATCAAAGGTGCCTCCGCCTAAGTCATAAACTAAAAATGTTCCTTGGGTTTTTAAATCCAATCCAAAGGCAATAGCTGCAGCCGTTGGTTCGTTAATAAGACGCAGAACTTTCCATCCTGCCATTTCTGCGGCGGTTTTAATAGCCATACGTTGGGGTTCTTGAAAATAGGCAGGAACACTAATCACACAGCTTGTTAAATTTTCAATTAAGCGAGACGCTCTGTTTTTTAGATATTTAAAAATATGACATGCAAGCTCAATAGGAGGTTTACCATGAAAAACAGGATCGTTTGCCGCATGCATCAATCGTTTAATGGAACAAATCATCTTGCTTTTGTCATCGACATCATGAGGATTATCGCACACATTAATGTTGCCGTCATTTTCGTACAAGACGGTTGGAATAATAAGGGGACCTTTCTCATCTTTTAAAACTTGAGATGTTTTTCCATCAAAATATGCGACCAACGAATAGGTTGTTCCAAAATCAATCCCAACAGCTTCTTGTTGCATCACTTCATAAGAAGGATCGTCAATTTGAATAAACATGTGGATAGCCCCTGTTTTGATATATGATCAATTGTAACATACTGTTAAGAACATCAAATGAATAGAAAAAATTAAAAAACTCTCAATACTAGACCTCCTGCAAAACATCAAAGAGCCAACTCAAAATGACAAATACCCGCAATTAAACTAAACCTGAGACCAAATC
>JALRGP010000018.1 GCA_023259685.1 Alphaproteobacteria bacterium
TATAAGACGGCAACTTATTCAACCGCGTCTCAAAATAAAAGCCAATTATTCACTTACCCTACATCTTTACAGTTTCAAACAACGATAAATAATTTAGCAGCAGAATCAAAATTTGATTATGCGCTATCCGTACAAAGAGAAGGGCTGCCTAAATGGTTTACAATGTCTCATTTATTTTTATGGAATAAAAAAGACCGCTTTTTTACCAGTAAACATACGATTAAAGCTTTAATTGATCTTAAAAATGTGTATTTTTATGCATGGGGAGTTCCCGTTGATGCTGTGGATTACAAGCAAGGTTTTTTAAAACCATGGAATGATCCGGATCAATGTGTATACGGGCGAAGTGATGAAAATATAACGATGTTTTACTCAAAAAAGATGGCTTCTACTATTGTGGATACCGCTTTAGGAACAAAAAAAATATCTTCTTTTATGAAAAATGATCAAATTGCAGCAAATGGTATGTATGTATGTTGGAACCTTGGCGATCTAAAATCCCAAGAAAAAAATAAACAAACTTTATTGTTTGGGCGCATAGAAACATCTAATATGAATGAGAATTTTCTCTCTTACATTCCTTATCCTTTAATCACAAAAATTGACTATCCAACAGAAGGATCTTATGGTTATGATCAAAACTTAGCCATCAAAATTAATTTTAATCAACCCATGGCATTTGAGGAATACAGTAACCTCGTTCCTTGTCAACAATTATCTCAAGATTTATCTCCCGTGATGGGGCAATTACGCAGCCAAGTATTGTCCCAATCTTTTTTCAAAATGATTGAAAACAATGAATCACACGAATTATTAAATGATATCAAAACATTGTTTCCATCAGGTATTCATTCTTGTTTAAAAGCAACAGATCTTATGGGTATTATCAAATACGGATATTTACAAGATATATTATCATTGAAACCATTTCTTGGGCATCTATCTGCATCTTTGGGCGTGAATATCGATACGATTATTAACTCTATTTTACGACTTCACCATCATATTGATGATCAAACACTCGTTCTGTTATTGGGCAATACAGAATCAGCGAAGTTATTTCAACGAATTTTGGGAAAAATTTTTGCGGCGAAAAAAAAATCTTCTGATGCATCCATCTTCATTCCATGTAAAATAGGTGATCGCATTAAAAAATTTAATTATATCTCAGGAGACAACACAAAACAATTTATTTTAAATTACGTCATTGGATCGGATGATTATGATATGAATGGAATACGATTGATGGATTCTAAAATTCATGTATGTGGCGGCACGCTAAAAGGGTTACTACCCCCTTATCAAAAATTGAAAAATACTGATATTGATGATTTTATCACCTCATATCCTACGATTATCGTCAATGGTATTCGTCCTTTTATCACATCCATTAAACAAGATGGTTTTGAGAATCGTTATTCCAAAGGAAGAACTGCATCATGGACCGTTTTCTTTGATAAACCTGTAAAAATTAAGGGAAACCCATCCACATTAATGTTAAAAGCACACGCTATGAACGGAAATGGTTTTTATGATGGATCAAGTTATCAACAAAGCTCATCATCGTTGGTGACAGATCGGTTATTTAATTTTAATTTAGGAGCATTATCTGCAAACGTATTTCAAAAATCAATTAAAATTCTATACACTGTCCAAAATCTTGATGATATAGTAGGAATGCGTTTTTTATCCCCCATTGACGGGCTAAGCGACACCATTCAAATCATTGATGAGTTTTCAAACCCCATTCAACCCAATTTTGATGAATGCATTTTTGACCAACTTATTTTAAATGGTCAACCCAATTTTATTGAAAACGTTCGATGTTTAACACCAACAATGACCCATCGATTATCAAGTCGTTATTTTGAATTTATTTTTAAAAACCCAATCAGTACCTCTAACCCTCCTGGACTATTGGGATTATATGATGAATCACAAACATTGATAGCCGCAACAAATACCTTTGTCGAACAAAGTAGCCCTAACAGTCTTATTTATAAATCGACCGGAGGAAACCCAGGAAATCGTTTGTCTTATTACCAATTAAGCAATATAGCTATTACATCATTGCCAGGTTACAATCCATTTGAAACGATGATGTCTCCAGCTTTATTAAACTCACCACTGACACTGGATTCTCCTATTACATTAAATGTTTATTCCGATCCACCTCAAGGAACATTTGTTTATACAGGAACAAGAGTACGTTTTTTCATGGACGCAACACCAAATTTACCATTAAAGTTTCTGGGAATTCCTGTGTTAGAGTTGGGGCTTGGCAATTCATCAACGGTTAATTCTTTTGCACATTTTGAACAATTAACCCAAGGAACAGGCTCCACCATCGACGATGATACGGCTATTTTTTCTTATGATGTCACAGACCAAGATCCCAACGGACAAATGACTGTGATCAGTTTGGCGGGAGTAGGTTATGCAGGATTTTCTATGCAAAATTTACCGCCTTTGGTTTCCACCCAAGGTCCATCCATCATGGGATCTATTTTTAACCAACGCAGCTATCATCCCACGTATATATTGAAATCTTTAAGTATGACCGTTGAGTTAGGGAATACTCCATGGCCGATGGCATCCAATTTAACCCAAGACAACGCAGCAAATTTAACAAATAATAATATATGGGATTATTATGTATTTGGCCCTGGTGGTAATAAAGCTGCTAGCGGGAATACAGAAACAAGTGGATCCTCGCCAGCAACATTGTATTTTATTGCAACTTTTATGGGTGATAACACAGCAGGTTTTGAAATGCTTATTAATTCTCAAGATGGTGCAGATTTAAGTCAAATTAAATATCCTTTTATGATTGGGGATGAACGCAAAATGGCTTCTTTTATCACATCTGCAGTACAAAATTTAACATTAAATGGAAAAAATTATAATGACACGTCTAATGCAACCGCTGCCGCAACCAATTCCACCACAACAGCTGGATGGACAAAACTTGACTCCAGCTACTTAAGTCACACGACCCATCTTAAAAGAATGGATGTTGATTCATCCACAATGGTGAATGCCTTTGACATGGTCTTTTCTTACAAAGTAACCCAAGGAGACCTTGGCTATGTTTCATTAATATCTTCAACAATTGAGCTTAATAATCTAGTGTTCTCATGGAGAAATAATACCGCGACTGATCCTTTATTAAATCCGAAAATCAGTCCATCAATTGATCTTGATCATTGTGTATGTTTAATGCCAACGGTCGTAGAAAATACCACCGCAATTGGTGTTGACCATGATGGAATGCCAGTTTATATTGGTCAGCATGATCTTTTTAAAAAAAATAAGGTTTATGATATAGATCAAGACAACTATACAATACGGACAACGTGCATGGTTGATGGAGTGCCCATCGAAGCAGATCTTGTCTCTAATTTAGGATTGCAAGATACCTATAGCCCCTTAGATACACTGTCCTACCGCGTACATTTTTCAAAAAAGTTAAGCACAACCAGTCCTATTCAATTGGCAGTGAATCTTTTGGGGAATTCTCCAACCACCATTCAAATTGTGTCGAACTCGAACGTGAGTAATGCTGATACGTTAGTCATGTCAAGACAACTCAATACATTATCAGCAGATTTCCCTTCTTCATCTTATGATGAAATTTTAAAGGTATCATCGGGATTTTTCCTTGATACAAATCCACGTATTTTATGTCCATGGAATGGAACAACGGTTTCTATTAAACATGGAAATTTTCGACCTTTTTCGGTTTTTAGCTCTGCACCTCGCATGTTAAATGGTGGAACGTTACGCAAAGAGACAAAAGACCTGAATGATGTCATTATATGGGAAATTCCCATGTCTCGACCGGTTATTGCCGTTGGAGATTCATTATTACCATTTTATATTGGATCTTATATGTGTTTTGCAACATTAACACAGCCCATCACCAATGATTTGAATCATCCGGCTGAAAAATTGGTTTTTCAATATATTGTTCAAGATGACGATGAAGGGGTCGTTAGGGTTGATCCAAATGCAACACTTTTAACAGGTACAGGACCCATGTCTATTCCTCCTTATGTGACGGACAAGGCTAAGAATATTATGACAAATTTGAAAATAGGCGAATTATCAGGTAGCATAAGCATTATCAAAAAAACATCATAGGTTTGCTATGATGTTTTAACGCAACCCATAATATTATTATGATGAAAATACTAAGTTGTCCTGAATGTTCCAAGATATATCGTGTTTATTTACCTCATATATCTGAACGTGGTATAGATGTATTATGCTCTGCATGCCAAGCGAGATGGACTGTTTTTTCTGACCATATGACAATTCAAGATTTTTCTAATATGACAGATTTATCATTATTAAAAAATATATCATTAACAGTCGAACCTAAGGAATCAAATAACTTGAATAAGAAAAAAAAATTTTGGCCTTGGGTTGTAGCGGCAATATTTGTCCCCTTGATGATAGGAAGTATTTATCTTTTAGTTAAAGAGTTTTTAAAAGATGATCAGGTGCCTATTGCTAAGCAACACAACCTCCAAAATTTAGTCATTGATAAAATTATCTACGATATTCAAGAGGATGCAGTTGTGATTCAAGGGGTGATCTATAATCCCAATTTTATTCAACGTCCACTTCCAAAACTATCATTTTTAATTATGTCCAAGGAAAACAGCCAATTGATTAAAAAAATACCTTACAAATGGGAGGATCAACATATTATGCCACAAGAACAATATATTTTTTCAACCACAGTTCAATTGCCAAAAGAAGATCTCAGCATGATCGAACGTGTAGACGTTGAGGTGGATGAATGAAAGCTTTATTAAAATATGCGGGATTAATAACAGCAACCGGAGTCATTATTTATAACACAATCGAAACATATAAAATCAAAAATCAATTCTATGTTCGGTATGAACAATTGCAATCCCATATTCATTCAATGGAAAATGATTTGCATAACTTACAAAATGATCTTAAAAATACTGACCAAAAAACAATTGCTTTATATGAAAAAATGATTGAATTGAATACTATTCAACAACCAAATAGCATGCCTCATCTAGATCAAAAAGATGTAGAACAACCACAAAAATCTGAGGTCAATCACTGCGATTCATTGATAGAAAGAATTAAAAAATTACTAAAAAAAAACGTCACAATAAAAAAAAATGATACTCATCATCAACTGGCGGACACTAATGAAAATGACGCAATATCAAAATAAGTGGCAAGACCAAACTCCACATTGGCACCCTCAAACGAAATTCTCGGTCCCCATAGTCCGTCTCATATATCTTGAAAATAGCATGATATATACAAAATACAATCACTGCCATGTGTAAAATATTTGTTTTAAGTTGAAAAGGAAAAATAAAAAAATTAATCATTAAAATAATAAATACAATGACAAAATAATGGGCATCTCTTTTAAATTTTGATAAATCTGTGATCATTTCCAAGGCGTGAAAATGATATTTTAACAAACCAATGATACCAAATAATCCCCACAAAGACATTATGTGCTCATATGGATCCAAGGAATGCAAAAAATGCATAGAAAGACGCGCCGTATCTAACATGACAATCAATGATTTAATATGATATTCTTTGATTAAAAAAATCCCCGATAATAATAAAGATATAAATAACCATTCATGTGGAAAAACAATATTTAATTTTTTTATTAAATACAATAACGAAAAACAAAAAGTTGACCGAAAACACAATAAAAATAAAACTGTTGATTGTTGTGTAACGTTTTTAATCCAAAAAATTGATGGCCCAAGCCCCATTAAAATCATCAATCCCATTAAACGTATAGATGGGTAATGGGCGACATCACCAATTGAAAATAACAAAAGACCTGGAATCATCATAAACAAAAATTCTTTAAAGGCATCATTTTTGTGGTGATAAATCATACTTAATAATCCGGCGCTTGCGCCCCATAACCCCACCAAATAATGGTCGTTACTGCAAATAGAAGCAACAAAAAAATTCACAATTAAAATGGCAACGGCATCATGTTTTTTAAAATAACTATGTAAAACATATAAAGAAAATAAATTAGATCCGTAAATGAATGCCATCGGATAATTTTTTAAACCAATACTAAATGCAACGTACAAACCAACCGTAAAACGACACAAAGATAAAGGTATTTTTTTTTGATATAAAACGCCCAAAATTGTGACTATTAAAAAATAATCAACAAAATATAGATTCATTGAAAAATTGTTTTAATCATATGGGGGGGTTGAGCGTGGCGTAAAATGTCATACATAATTTTTGTGATGGGAAAATTTGTCCAATCTCCTTGGCACTTAATGGATAAGGCTCTGGTGGTATAGTAACCTTCCACTAATTCACCTGACCACGTTTCAGACCGCCCAATAGATAATCCAAAACGTCTATTTCTTGATAAATCACCCATGCATGTTAAAACAAAATCACCAATTCCACCCGCACTGCGTGTTGTTTTGGGATCACCACCATAAAAAATAATCCATTGTTCAATTTCTTGTAATGCTTTTTGAACAAAAGCAGCTTCGGCATTTAAGCCTTCTCCTAATCCATATAAAATCCCAGCTCCAATAGCCATCACATTTTTAATGCTACCACACACTTGAAGACCAATTGGATCCAAGTTTTTTTCAAAAATAAATTGAGAACTAGATAAAAAATTGACGAAATGGTCAACCAAAGACGCGTCATATCCCGCAAGGGTTGTGATGGTCAAAAGCTGCTGCGATATTTCTTGTGCAAAATTAGGCCCTGACATGACAAGAATGGGATTTTGACAGTGATCCGACAATGCGTGAAACATTAAACGGCCGCTATGCTCACAAATTCCTTTTGAGGCTAACAAAATAGGAATGTCTGAACTTATATGTGTTGACAAAAACTCAGCATATGATGGAATCACCTGCGCAGGAATCGCCAATATCAACAAAGAATCGGGCTGTACAAGGACAGGAGAAATATGAATATTTTTTGGTAAACATACAGATGGCAAAGCAGGAGCACAGCGATTTTTTAATAAATCATCAGCTTGGTTTTCAGATTCACAAACCAACGTCACAGATAAACCCTTGCGTTCAAAAGCCATACCCAGTGCACATCCAAAAGCACCAGCACCAACAATGGTAATATCCATTCAGATACCATCTTTTATCTTAATAAAACCTTATCATTTTATTGATTTTTTTCAAAAAAAGATCTGATGCCTCATTCATACATCCAGATTTCATCGATACAGGAATAGCGTTGGGTAAAAAGTCGATGTCAACTCTCATTTTTATTTCTTAAATTTTCAAAAAAAATCTGTAACAGATCATAACATTTTGTCTCTAAAAAACCACCCATGGAGGAAGTTGAGCGTTGTTTTTTTAAAAAATCTGAATAACATCCAAAATAAACATGGCGAATTCTTGATAAAGAAATTGCCCCCATGCACATATCACATGGTTCCAAGGTCACGTATAAATCGACATCGCTTAAATAGGGTGTGTTTAAAAAACGCACCCCCTGTTGCAACACTAATATCTCCGCGTGGGATAAAAAATGCCCATCTGCTTGGGTTTGATTATGAGCTTTGGCAATGACATTGTTACCATGCACCAAAACGGCCCCAATGGGGACCTCCCCTTTATCTTTTGCCATAACGGCCTGTGCATAGGCTTCTTCCATAAAATCTGTCATATTCATGATCCTTCACTTTTACACATCCACTTGAATAAAGTTGGCATGTTCTTGAATAAAATGAAAGCGTGTCGCGGGATTTTTTCCCATCAACGTCATGACTATCTCATCGCCGTTCTCACCAAGGCTTACTTGATACAGTCTGCGCAACGATGGATCCATCGTTGTTGTTTTAAGTTGGTTGGCATTCATTTCACCAAGACCCTTAAACCGTCCAATATCCACGTGGGTATATTTTTTAAAAGCTGTCTTAAGAAGGCGGTCTTTTTCACCGTCGTCTTTGGCATATTCGACGATGTTTTTATAACTGAGGCGGTAAAGGGGCGGACACGCCAAATAAATATGTCCTTTTTCAATAAGGGGCTTCATTTCCTTAAAGAAAAATGTCAATAATAACGATGCAATATGGGCCCCATCCACATCGGCGTCCGTCATGATAATAATTTTTCCGTACCGAAGTAGGTCGATATTAAAATCTTTTCCTGCGCCGCATCCAATGGCGGTGATCAAATCCTTAACTTCTTTATTTTGTGAAATTTTTTCATCGGACGCACTGACCACATTCAATATCTTGCCCTTTAACGGTAAGATGGCTTGGGTCCGCCGGTCTCTGGCCTGTTTGGCTGACCCCCCTGCCGAATCTCCTTCCACCAAAAACAACTCGCTTTCTTGCACCTCTTTTGTGGTGCAATCGGTCAATTTTCCTGGCAAGCGCAAACGCTTTGTGGCCGATGACCTGGATACCGTTTTTTGACTGAGACGTTGGTCTAATCGGTCCAGTAGCTTTTGAATAATACCATCAGAATAGGTGGGATTTTTCGTCAAAAAATTCATAATTTGTGTGCCGATACCATTTTCAATTGGTTTTGAAATATGGGCAGATAAAAGTTTATCCTTGGTTTGACCTTGAAATTGAGCGTCCTCTATAAAACATGATATAACTGCCTTTGACATGGAAAAGATATCATCGGCGGTAATGGAGGCAATTTTCTTCTCATTCATTTTTTCGCCGTACAAACGGAATCCTTTTAAAATGCCTTGGCGAAAGGCGGCCTCGTGGGTACCGCCCATGGGTGTTAATACGCCATTGCAGTACGAATAAAGATTGGGCGTCACATCATCATCAAAGACGCACGCCCATTCAATTTTATGATTGTTTAAAAAGCTAAATTCTCCACAAAACATGGTATCTTCATTCGTATCAACAAGGTTTTTAAGGTAATCCTTTAATCCATGTTCATAAAAAAATGTGGTTTGTTTAGGGACACGGTCATCCTTTACTTCGCAAATCCATTTAATTTTGATTTTAAATAAATAGGCTTTGGCTTGAATGCGCTCATACACAATCGCAGGATCAAAAGATAAATCACCAAAAATTTCAGGATCTGGGTGAAACGTCACCGCGGTTCCACGTTTAAAAAAAGATAATTCCTCTTTTGTCAGTGTCGATGTCACGTGACCTTTGGAATAGGTTTGGTACCAATGGTGCTTTTCTCTCCACACATCAATGGTTAAATGATCACACAAGGCATTCACAACACTCAGGCCAACCCCATGAAGGCCGGCCGATTGGCTGTAGGCGCCTTTGTCGAACTTACCCCCAGAATGAAGGGTCGTCATTAAAATTTCAAGGGCTGATTTCCCTGGATATTTAGGATGTTCGTCGGTTGGAATGCCTCGGCCATCATCACAAATACGAATAGATCCATCGGATAAATAAGTAACCTCAATAGATTTTCCAAAACCAGCCAACACCTCATCCATAGAATTATCCAAAATTTCGTTGACTAAATGGTGCAAAGCCATCAAATCAACGCCGCCAATGTACATTCCCGGGCGCTTGCGGACCGGTTCTAATCCTTCTAAGACTTGAATATTTTTTGCGCTGTAATTATCCAAAGGTCATCATTGTAGTGTGATTCTTATGTCAGTATGACATGACCCATGGATGAACGTATAATTTGATTGGTTTATTGATAAAGACTAAAATAAGAAAAATGTTTTCTTTTATCATGATATGAATTCTTCTGATCCCAACGCTTCATCTTCCCAAGATAATGCTCAAGATTACGGCGCCCAAGCTATTAAAATTTTAAAAGGCCTTGAGGCCGTTCGTAAACGTCCAGGCATGTATATTGGCGATACCGATGATGGGACGGGTCTTCATCATATGGTTTATGAAGTTGTTGATAATGCTATCGACGAAGCTTTGGCTGGTTATTGCACGGATGTCACCGTCACAATTGAATCGGATGGATCTGTCAGTGTCCAAGATAATGGTCGTGGTATTCCTGTTGGTATTCACGAAGAAATGGGTGTGTCTGCAGCCGAAGTCATCATGACCCAACTTCATGCCGGTGGTAAATTCGATCAAAATTCTTATAAGGTTTCCGGTGGTCTCCATGGTGTTGGTGTATCGGTTGTGAACGCTTTATCTGTCAAACTTGAATTGACAATTGAACGTGCTGGTAAAATCCATTTCATGAGCTTTACCCACGGTGTGGCTGACGCACCTTTGCATATTATTGGGGATGCACCTCAAGGTCAATCAGGGACAAAAGTTCGTTTTTGGCCGTCTTGTGAAACATTTACAAATGTTTATTTTGAAAGACCAATCATTGAACATCGCCTGAGAGAATTGGCATTTTTGAACTCAGGTATTCGCATTCATTTAAAAGACCTCAGGGCTGAATCTTTGTATGATGTGTCATTTTGTTTTGATGGGGGATTAAAAGAATTCGTCAAATATCTCAACAAAGGAAAGCACACCTTGCATCCCGATTCTATTTACGGATCATGTCAATCTGGACATATGTCCGTTGAATGTGCATTAGAATGGACCGACAGCTATCATGAAACCATGTTGTGTTTTACCAACAATATCCCTCAACGGGACGGTGGGACGCACCTGGCAGGTTTTCGTGGTGCTTTGACCCGTATTGTCAATAACTTGGTCATGAATTCTCCCCAAGGAAAAAAAGATTCAAAGCTCAATGTTACGGGTGATGATATTCGCGAAGGACTTTGTTGTGTATTATCCGTGAAAGTCCCGGATCCAAAATTCTCATCACAAACCAAAGACAAGCTGGTGTCATCAGAGGTTCGCCCAGTTGTGGAATCAGAGGTGGCAAAAATTCTTGAGATTTGGTTTGAGGAAAATCCTGCCCACACAAAAGCCATCATATCCAAAGTTTTAGAAGCCGCCGCCGCCCGTGAGGCCGCAAAACGTGCCCGAGAACTGACACGGCGAAAAGGCGCCCTTGACATTGCGTCTCTTCCTGGAAAATTGGCTGATTGTCAAGAAAAAGACCCCAGCCTATCTGAGTTGTTCATTGTTGAGGGAGATTCTGCAGGAGGATCGGCCAAACAAGCAAGAGACCGAAAATACCAAGCCATTTTGCCATTAAAAGGTAAAATTTTGAACGTTGAGCGAGCAAGGTTTGATAAAATGTTAGCATCTGCTGAGGTGGGGACGCTGATTACCGCCCTTGGGACGGGAATCGGTAATGAGGAGTTTAATTTAAATAAATTACGCTATCACAAAGTTGTCATCATGACCGACGCGGACGTGGACGGCAGCCATATTCGCACATTGCTTTTGACATTTTTTTATCGCCAAATGCGTTCTTTGATTGAAGCTGGATATTTGTATATTGCACAGCCCCCCTTGTATCGGATGAAACGTGGATCCTCGGAAGTGTATTTAAAAGATGACAAAGCTTTAGATCATTATTTAATCCAAGTGGCATCAAAAGAAATTACATTAAAAACCTCAAAGGGATTCAGCCTGAGTGGCGAGCCTTTACAACATTTTTGCGAACAATTTTTATTGAAATCTCTATCGCCCATTAATTCATTAATGCGAAAATTGAATCATCGTTTTATTTTGGAATGTTTGCTGTGCGTTGATACGTTTAATGACACAATACATCTGGAAAAATTACTTAATCAATTCGATCCTCAAAAAAATTTGTGGACCATTAGTGTGGGTGGTGATCAGATATCAATTTTTTGTGAACGCCTGGGTGTGAAAGAAGGGTTTTTTGTATCAAAAGATATTTTTGACACCCCTGAAATGATGGCTTTGTTGTCTGTGAAGCATGAATTACAAGACGTATTATCCGATCATGTGTGGATTAATGATAAAGCATATTTTGGTGTTGCCACCATTATGGAAGCCATTTTAAATATTGGCAAAAAAGGTATGGCCATCAGCCGTTACAAAGGTTTGGGAGAAATGAATCCAGAACAATTATGGCAAACAACTCTGGATCCAGAAGCCAGAACATTGCTACAAGTCAAATTATCTCACGCCGAAGAGGCAGAAGAAATATTCTCTACATTGATGGGGGATGTGGTCGAACCGCGGCGTGAATTTATCCAAGATAATGCTCTAAAGGTCGTAAACTTGGACGCATAGTGCCAATAGATAAAATAGCCAATCCGCAATGATTGGCTATTGATCATAATGGTTTTATTATTCAGGCCACACTTGATTGACGTAGAATTCAAATGTATTCCAAAAATTTTGAAATGCTTCACATTGTTCTTCTTTGATTTTGTCGAATCTTTCAGCCAAAAAGTCATTCAGAACCTTATAATTAAGTTCTTTCGTATTATAAGGATTTTTTATATTAGAATAAGAAGCATTATACAGATAATCTTCAGGCTTTAACCAATGATCTCCTATATTGATTTCTGAAGTGTCAGATGTTATGTAAAAGCTACCATCACCCCCTGATTTCACAAATAATGGAAATAACTCCACGACTTCCTCTTCATCTTCTGAATTTTTCGAAACCTTTTGATCCTTATTTATTTTAAATCGGCACAATCCATTTTTGAAAAAAGAGAGACCATTTTTATTAGTTAAATTATAAAAGCCTTTGGACCAATCAACATAATCTACTGGATAATGCTTAAGAGTTATCTTGTGGATGGAACGATTATATGTAGAATTATCAAGAGTACTCCTGACATATTTAATTAATTCTTTTAAAAGCTTACATGAAGTATTAATATCTCCTTTAATTTGTTTATCAGAAAAATAATTTTGCTCTATAACTGCTTTGGCATTATCTGAAAACTTCTTTGATTTTTGTCGTAATTCTTTAAACATATTTGGAACTGATAGCGTTGTAATATTTTTTAAAAAATTTTCATAAAATCCAATGACTGCATTGTGCGCAGTATCATGAGAAAACATTCGAGTTGTTCCCTCTACAACCCCGAGATGGGCTTTTTTTTTGATCCGATCTAATTAATTTATCACTTACCACATCAAAGAACAAGATGTAAGATGGAAAATTCTCATGAGTATATTGATCGACAAAGGTTTTTTGTCCAATTGATCTGTTTTTTGCTTGTGGATTAGGATGAGCAGATAATATTAAAAAAATACGTTGATCCAATGGTCTTTCATCAAACACCATTGGATTGTCATAATCATAATATAAATTAGGATCTTTCGCTAAGTTTCTATTCAAAAAGTTCAACAATGGAACTGGCATCCCTGATAAAAATTCTTTGGGCGCTTCTTTTTTAAATTGATCTATGGATACGGCTATTTTTGATATATTCGATTGTGTTTTTTCCAAGTGAGAAGAGAATGTATCTCCTTTTAAGGAGATCAAATCTTTTGCTGCTGCGAGTAACCGCGTCATCATCACCATCACACCATTGGAAAATTGTTGTGTATAATGAATATCTTTGGATACTGTCCATATTTGTTCCAAATAATTCAAAGATGTTTCAACCTTATTCAAAAAAACATTTGGTGTATTTAAACCTTCATTGACATTACGATAGCCGTCTTTTTTCCAACATTCATCCATAAATATATTGAATGCTATTTCTTGTTCCACACTACCCCTCACTTTTTAAAAGGTCTTGAGCAGCCTGCATAATAAGATCAAACAAACCAGAAGAACCACCCTGATCATCATGT
>JALRGP010000019.1 GCA_023259685.1 Alphaproteobacteria bacterium
TAAACTTTTAATTGAATAATACTGAAGTGTTCGCCTAAAGGCGAGGGTGTTAACCCTATCCCACCTAACTACATAAATAGTTAATAAAATGGAAAATTTTTTTATGATGCAAGGTTTGTTTATTAATGGGATAATAAAATAAAAAATTTATATTATGGTGAGGGTTTTTGTCACTGGCGCATCAGGTTTTGTTGGTCGTTTTTTATGTGAAAAATTAATTCAAAAAGGTTATCAGGTCATGGGTCTTGTTAGAAATCTGCCAAAGCAACCTATGAGTGGTGTTGAATACCTTGTAGGGGATTTGGAAAATATAGATCATCAAAAAGACCTCATTCAAAGTGCCGATTATGTCGTTCACTTGGCTGCACGCGTTCACCATATGAATGATACACCCGAAAATGATTGTCTTTATGACAAAATTAATCATCAATGCACGAATAAATTGGTTGATCTATGTAAACAGTCATCTCAATTAAAACGATGTGTTTTTTTAAGTACGATTTCTGTAAACGGCCAATATTCAAATCCTGTTTTTACAGAAAATTCCCCTATTTCCCCAGATAATCCTTATGCAAAATCCAAATGGATGGCAGAAGAGTATATAAAAAAATCAAACGTTCCTTACACAATTATCAGACCACCCCTCATCTATGGACCTCAGGCTCCTGGAAATTTAGAGCGCCTTGCAAAATTGATTAAAAAAGGATGGCCTTTGCCTTTTGCCAATTTTAACAATAGAAAAAGTTTTGTTTACATCGATAATTTAGTGGATTTTATAATAAAATCTATGGGACATGATAACAGCTTAAACGAAACATTTTTGATTGCAGATCCAGACGTTATATCAACACCTCAATTAATGACAATGATTGCACAATCGATGAATCAAAAATTACGTCTGCATTCTTTCCCATGGTCATGGATATGGCCTATTCTTCCATCTGTTATCAAGGTAAACATCGAAAAACTTAGTAAAAGTTTAGAGATTGACATATCGAAGGCTAGGCGTTTAATAGGATGGAATCCTCCATTTTCGACTGAACAAGGTATTCAATCCACATTTAAATAGCCATGTTTATTTTTCTCCTATCACTCATGATCAATGGGATCGTCTGTTTGATCTGCCATAAATATCATTTGTTAATGGATATTCCGAATCAACGCAGTTCTCATGTGTCACCAATTCCTAGGTGTGGTGGTATCGTTATTGTTTTATCATTCATAGGAACGTTATTTTATTACGGCTATACTGGCCCTATCGCTGGAATCGTCATGCTGAGTATTATTAGCCTGTGGGATGATTTAAAAAGCATTCATCCGTTGCCCAGGCTGCTTTTTCATTTTATGGCAGTTTTGATTGGGTATGTTCAAATATTTGGATGGGAACACCATGTATATACGTTACCACTGATTGTTTTTTGTGTGTGGATCATTAATTTGTATAATTTTATGGATGGTATTAACGGAATCGCAGCATCCGAAGGAATATGTGTTCTAGGAGCTTTATATGTACTAAGTAATCACCAAACAACCATTTATTTACCATTGACACTTTGTTTATTTGGTTATTTACCTTGGAATTTTCCAAAATCAAAAATGATCATGGGGGATATCGGCAGTTGTAATATCGGATACATATTCTCATATATTTTAATGACCTTTGCCAAAGAACAATCACATCTATTTTGGATAACTTGTTTACTGCTTGGATTGTTTTTATGTGATGCCACAATCACATTATTTCATCGTATGATGAGAAAGCAGGCTTTTTGGAAAGCACACCGCGAACATAGTTACCAAGTATTAACGCGGCAGTTTAAAAGCCATACTTGCGTGACATCTACAATCATTCTTGCGAATATCAGTATTGTTTTTCCCTTGGCGTATTGGTTGTATTATCACTTTTCCTGGTCAAATTTTACCATCACTTTATTAGGAGTAGGTGCCTTATGCCTTTTACCTAAGTTGTTGTACAAAGATCAAATTTATAAATAAGTTTCACAAAAGATTCTCAACTCGTTGCATCCAAAACCCATTGTGTTTTGATAGACGAATGGGCTGTTCCATATTTAATGAACAAGGCAGCATGGTCTTGTTCGATGACGATATCATCAAAAAAACGTGTTTTAATTTTAAATATTTTATCGATTGCTGGGCATTCTGCTATTAAATAATGGGCAGATACTTTTAAATGAACATCTGAATTCATCACAAAACGTGTTGCAAATAAAAATGGTGCGTGAGAAAAAACATGATCCTCACATGACACATGTCCTTTGTCAGAAAAAAATAACAGGCGTCTCATGGATGCATGGGTTGCATGGAAATCTCCGGTCAGCAACACATTATGGTCCTTGATATTCACATCAATATGGGGATGCAAAAAATCATCCGTCAAATTATATCCATCTTGGTTTTGCAAAATGATATCACTGATTTTAATAATCCTGTGTTTTCCCGAACTCCATTCGAATTGCATATAAGGATGACCATCCCCGGCGCAATGGGCATCGCGATGAAAACGTTTAGATGTATTAACCAAAAAAAGCCCTGGCTTTAACGTAAAACGGTACATTCCATCAATAGAAGACAAAGGCGTCGCAGAGCTGTCTGATAATGATAACAATTCATCCACAAAAGAATGATTCATGATCGATGCATACATCTTTTCAATAAACACAGGCAAAGGCGTTTCAAATTTCGACAACTCCCCATCCCCGTGGCGCATCAAACGAATAAAAGGGGTCATTTTTTCAATAGATTTTTGAATAAATGATGGTTCCTTTTGCTTTTTAAAAAAAGATTTAAGATGAATGATGTCCTTTAAAATGAGTGTATAAAGATAGGCACATTGCACAGTCGTGCTTAGAATATGATTTAAATCTTTTTCATATATTTTTAAAAATTTTTTAAAATCATTTGCTAAAAATTCATAAGATCCAGACACACACAATAATCCAAACAAAATAAAAATTCTTTCAATGGGCGGACGTTTCGTATAGCATTTTTTTGCATAATGATAATGATCTTTGACAACTTTGAAAAATTTTCTCTTAAAATGATCGTCACTACTTTGGCCAAAAAAATCGAAAAATCCCACAAAATTACTTAATCGTTTTCCTGCAATGATGGGGTGTGACGGTATGTTTTTCAGCACCAATAAACGGGCAAGTCTTCGATAAACATTATCACCATTTTGTTTAAAAGATCTTAAAATATCAAGGGTTTGCACATCAAAAGGCAATTCATTGTCTGTATAGAATTGTATTTCATCCAAGGTCAAAAGACCTTGATTTGTCATGACATGTCCTTTTTGAAGTGGCAGGATGCGCTCTTTTGGTCCCGTCCAAGAATCCTCAATAGCTGGATGAAAATCTTTATAAAATTTATGATTTTGTAAAATGATCATGGAATGTTTGGCTCCTTTTAAATTCTCCTGAAAATGGATCGAGATGAATGGTGATATCCGACAATGGTAGCATTTTTAAAATACCTTCTTCAACGTCATCCGAAATCTTATGGGCATCAACGAGGGGCAAATGATCATCTAATTCTAAATGAAATTGGATAATGGGAATTGATCCGGCTTGGTAGGTCCGAAGATTATGAAAACCACGCACATGCGTATGGGACGTAATCTCATGGATGATTTTTTTTTTTGTATCGATGGGCAGCTCAGTATCCATAAGCATGCCCAAGGATTCTTTTGCAATATGAAATGACGAATAAAAAATATACGCGCCAATAGCCATTGCAATGGCTACATCCAAAAGAACAATGTTATAAAACAATGAGATCACTAATGATATGACGATTCCCAAATGCATGAGTAGATCCATTTTATAATGGGTATAATCGCATAAAATAATTAACGAACGGGTTTGTGACAATGTTTTTTTTTGATAAATCAATAAAATAATATTAAGGCATATGGACAAAACCATCATACCAATCGTTTCATGATGATGATGTAAATGAATCGGGTTTACAATACGTTGTATGCCTTCATACATAATCCACGATCCAATCAAACAAAATAAAGGAACTTGAGAAAGGCTAGCGATGGCTTCTGCTTTACCATGTCCAAAACGATGCTCAAAATCGGCAGGTTTCATTGCATACCTGGCGGATAAAAAATTAACAACTGAAATCATCACATCTGCACATGATTCCAAAAATGTTGCCTTTAAAGATAATGATGAACTAATTTTCCAAGACACCAGTTTAACGGCTAATACAATCAAGGATACAATAACTGTGAGACGGGTACTTCCTTTAATCATATGATGGTGATGGTGGTGAGTCATGATAAATAAAAAGCATCATTTTTCTTATTGTTTCAAAGTTTAGCAGTCTATGTAAAGGCACCCATGTACATGATACAAGTGAGCTCATCTGTTTGAGAGAATTTTAAATTCACAATACTTCCAAATTTTAATAATTTTTTAATAATTATGAGGTAAATATAAAATAAAAGGTATAAAGAGGACTTGATGATGTTAAGATTGCCTAAAGATTTTTGGATGATATTTTTAATATTAGCATCAACAATACATTTAAATAATGTTATTGCTTCTGAAGATGATGCAGAGTCAACCGAAAATGATGCTGCACCTGCTGCTGCCACGGGCGACGATGCTGGCGACCCTGATTCACAATTTAATCAAAAAATGGAAGAGTTAAAAGATGAATTAAACGTAGACCAATTTAAAAAAAGTTTAGAAGATTATAAAAAACAAATGGACGCAGAGCTTAAATCTAAACAGGATGAAATTAACAAAAAAAAAGCAGAAATTGATAAAATTCGATTTCAAGATGCAACTTTAAAAAAACTGGATGATGATTTGCTAGATATTTTAAAAATTTTAAATCCTCCCGCTCCAAAAGCAGATGACGCTGCTGCGTCCGCTTCAAAGGATGATGGTGGAGAAGCCACAGATGACTCTGGTAGTGGAGATGATTCAGCGGATGACGATTCGGGGAGCAGTCTTTTAGATACAGTTGACAAAGTTGTTGACGCTGCAACATCAGGGGGTGGTGATGGAGAAGAAACCGCTGATGATTCCGGTGGCGAATAATATATTTAAAAAAATTGGATAATACATCAGATTTTTTGGATTGATTGGCTATAAAAATTATGATAAAAAATCTAATGCATGTTTAGAAATCTTACGGTAAGCATCTTTCATTAAATCATCCATAGAATGGCTGTAACCTAATTCTTCAAGACTGCTTATTATGCTATGATCAAGCCCACAAGGGGTAATATGGGACAATGCATTTTGATCAATCGTATGGTTAATAGCAATGCCATGAAGGGTCATCCCATTTTTGACTTGCACCCCCAAAGATCCAATTTTTTTAATTTTTCCCTGGTGTGTCGCCCAAAACCCAGGCTGTGGTCCATTTATACATTGTATAGATAAGGTGTTTAGAAAAAAACAACCAAATTTTTGAATATAATCCAAAAAATCACTAAATGTCCATTGGCGTTTTTTTAAATCTAAAACATAGTAGATAATTAATTGCCCAGGATCGTGAAATGTCCATTGCCCCCCTCTGTTCACCATATAATAAGGATGTGGTAAATCAGATATCATGTTAGATCTTACACCTTTTGTGAAAACAGGTTGATGTCTCAATAACCAAATGAATTCATCCCGCCGAACAACATGATCATTCATCACATCTAATGCATCAGGATAATTGATTACATCCTTTGATAGTCGTATCATCATGACGGTTTTTATTCCCCCATACTCAATTTTCGTTCTTATATATTCCAAAATCCTTATGACTCATTCTGATTTTAAAGGAAACGTTGCATCTTGGATCCATCGATTTGGAGAAAATCATCATTGTCATTTACACGGTTATTTTTTTGATGGAGATCGATTCATATAATTGTATCATGTCATCTGCCATAGGAATTGTATAACTTTTTAAATCCTTTGTTAATGGATGAACAAATTGTAAATGATACGCATGAAGGGTTTGGCGGTGGTGGGTGATTTTTTGGTGAATATGCGTAGGCGTATACACCATATCTCCAATAATGGGACACCCTTTCCATGCGGCATGGACTCGAATTTGATGGGTACGCCCGGTTTTCAAAGAAAATTCAATCAACGATATATCATGATGGTCATAGGAGATCGACTCTATCACTTTGTAATGGGTGATGGCTTCTTTTAATGATGAGGACGGCCGGTTAAACGCCTTCATTTTTTCAAAATTTTTTGGATCACGTCCAAAAAATGTATGAATTGTACCGGTTGGGGTTATAGGTTTACCAAAACACATTCCGTAGTAACGCCTTGTTAATGACCTGTCTTGCAATTGGTTTTGAAGACTGTAAAAGGCTTCTTGGCTTTTTGCAATCACCATTAATCCTGATGTAAATTGATCCAATCTATGAACAATACCGGGGCGCTCCACACCGCCAATATTTTTTAATTGATCTCCCAAATAATGCAACAGTCCATTCACCAAGGTGCCACTTAAATGTCCTGGGGCAGGATGAACCACAAGACCATCAGGTTTATGAATGACCAACACATGATCGTCTTCATCAATGATATCAAAAAGAATACTTGGCTCTGATTTCAAATGCCATTCTTTGGGAGGGGGAATTGTTACATTCAACTCTATTCCTTGACTGACTTTGAGGCTGGGTTTGACATAAATCTTTGATGATGCAACGTCATGTACATGGCCATTTTTAATCAATGTTTGAATAAATGTCCTGCTATATTCAGATAATTGAGTGATGAGAAATTGGTCTAAACGCTCTCCTTCATGAAGAGCTTCAACCCTAAATTTAAAAATTTGCTCCATCCAACAAGCGCTTAATATATGTTTTTAAAGAGAAATCATAAATAGTATGATTTTTTTCAATAATAAATCCATCTAAAACTGATGGATCATCCAAAAATTCAATTTTTGTATCAGGGCATTGTTTGTAAATATGATTTTTAATGTCATCTATATGGTCCTTGATGCAATAAACAACAGAAGTTTCACGATTGAGTAATTCATACAAAATAGATGGCAACATATGAAAACGCTTGTTCTGCCTTAGTGTTAATAAAAAACTTTTTAATTTTTTTATACCCAACGTATCTAAAAGATTATTAATGGTTTGCAAAGAAAAAAAATGACATAGTAAAAATTCTTCCATATCCAGTTCCATTAAAAACATTAATTCATCGTAAATATCATCAATAGAATAAATAGCTAATAAATTTTTTGTGTAATGAGAGGATAAAAATGATATTTTAGGCATTGTAAGATTTTTTATCCAACAGCCCTTCCCATGCATCTACCACAACAGTGACCGCAGCATCCCCGGTGATGCTGATTGTTGTCCGCATCATATCCATGACACGGTCGATTCCAGCAATCAGTGCGACTCCTTCTACGGGAAGCCCTACAGATCCAAGAACTATAGGCATAAATATTAATGCTGCACTGGGGATGCCGGCTCCACCAATTGATCCCATCGTACACGTGGAAACAATGGCGGCATAATTGGCTATCGTCAGCTCAACTCCTGTTGCTTGTGCGACAAAAACAGCACATAACCCCAAATAAATCGCAAGACCGTCCATGTTAATGGTGGCTCCTAAGGGTAATATGAACGCTGAACCTGTTTGTGATACCCCGAGTTTGTCTTTACAAACACTCATGGTGGTGGGAAGTGCGGCTTTAGAGCTGCTACTGGACAAAGCAATCGTTTGATACTCAATACTTTTTTTATAAAAAGGAATGGGTGAAACCTTTGCAAACAAACGAATCAATACCCCAAATACAAGGTACTGTAATAAAAATGCAACCATACCACAGAAAATTAAATAGCTAAGACTTTTAAGAACTTGTTGTCCTTGTGATCCAACTAACGCTGCTGTTAATGCAAATGCGGCGTAGGGTGATAATTGAACGATCAGAGTAATCATTTTAAAAATCAATACAGAAAATGATTTAAAAAATGATGCAACACGTTCCCCTTCCTGTCCTAATTTATTAATACAAATGGCTGCAAAAATGGCAAAAAAGACCACTTGTAATATGGTCCCTTGAGACATGGCACCGAAAATATTGTCGGGAATGATATCTAAACAAGAATTTAAAAGAGAAAAATTTGTTGATGATGAAACGGAATGAGAAAAATCTTGGGGCAATTGAAATCCCTGGCCAGGTTTAAGAAGTGCCCCTGTTCCAAGACCAATACAAACGGCAAAAATTGTTGTTATAAAATATGCAATCGCTGCTTTGAGGCCAATACGGCCTAATTTAGTTGTTTCTCCGATACTGGATACACCGCTGATAACAGCACATAAAATAAGAGGAACAATGATCATTTTGATCAAACGAATAAAAATGTCGCCAATTGGTTTTAAAACCGATGCCTGAGGGCCTAATATGAAACCAACAGCACAACCAAGAATCAAACCAATCAAAACTTTTTTCCACAGCTGCATAGATATCCTTTTTTAGTAAGTGGCGTCCCCAACGGGATTCGAACCCGTGTTGCCGCCGTGAGAGGGCGGTGTCCTAGGCCTCTAGACGATGGGGACCATAAATTCATCATACATTTTTTAAGCATAAACACCAAATAATGATGACTATAGTCAATTAACTTGAAGATTTGGCAGCAATTTTCATTTTAGACAAAAGATTTTATAGATGATAAAGTAATTATCCAATATTAAAATTATGCAAACGAAAATTTCTATTTTAATCAAAGGATATTAAAATAAATAATGATAAAAACCATCATTATTTTATTTAAACAATGTTCACAAAACTCATTCTATCCATGATCTTCTCATGTCTGTGTATTCAATGTTTCATATGCAATCGATGTCTTTTTTGAGTCACCAACAGCGTTTGAGGAAAAAATTTGGCAAAGATAATGCTGAAACCTTATTTGTTTTAACGAAGATTCCCACAGCCAATCAGATCAGAAGTATTGCAGATAAAATAGATCCTTCTCAATTCACTCCGTTGTTTGATCAGTAAGATTTGCTGATGATTCCCGCTAAAATGAAAATTGCTGTTTGGTGCCTGGGCGAACAAAATTGTGTATAGAAATCTGATTGATGTACAATAATCTAAGTTTAAAATGATATAATTTCATGTCACAAGACAATATTTATAAACGCGCACTAGATTATCACTCTGAAGAACCTTGCGGAAAATTATCAATCGTTCCAACCAAATCCTTGTTGAGTCCTCATGATCTTGCATTAGCTTATAGTCCAGGAGTCGCAGAGCCATGCCGCCAAATCGAGGCGGAAGGTATCACTGCTGCTCGCCGTTACACAGCTAAGGGAAACCTTGTTGCAGTTATCTCTAATGGAACTGCTGTTCTTGGTTTAGGTCATATTGGTGCTCTTGCCTCCAAACCAGTGATGGAGGGAAAAGCCGTCCTATTTAAAAAATTTGGCGGGATTGATGCATTTGACATTGAAATTAATGAAACAGACCCCCAAAAATTAGTTGATATTATTGCATCTTTAGAACCAACGTTTGGTGGCATCAACTTAGAAGACATCAAATCTCCGGAATGTTTTTATATTGAAAATGAACTGAAAAAGAGAATGTCTATTCCAGTCCTTCACGATGATCAACATGGAACGGCTGTGACAGTGGCAGCCGCCCTGCTGAATGCTTTAGAAATTACAAAAAAATCCATTGATCAAGTTAAATTGGTAGCATCTGGAGCAGGTGCCGGAGGTATTGCATGCCTAAATTTGTTAGTTGATTTAGGTTTGAACATAGAGAATATATTATTGTGTGACAGCAAAGGCGTTATCCATGATCAGCGAGAGGATCTCAATTCTCTTGACGAATCAAAACAACCATTTATTCGTCACACCAATGCCAAAACATTAGAAGAAGCGATGAACGGCGCTGATATCTTTTTGGGACTGTCAAAAAAAGGATTGCTATCTCAACAAATGGTGAAAACAATGACGCAGAAGCCCATTATTTTTGCACTAGCCAATCCTGAACCTGAAATATTACCAGAAGAAGCATACGCGGCTAATCCTGATGCAATTGTGGCCACAGGAAGGTCTGATTATTCCAACCAGGTCAATAATGCGGTATGTTTTCCTTATATCTTTAGAGGTGCCCTAGACGTCGGAGCAAAAGAAATCAATCAGCAAATGAAAATTGCTTGTGTAAAAGCCATCGCAAATCTGGCAAAAGCAGAAGCCACCGAAGAAGTTTTAAAAACATATGGCCACGATTTACCTTTGTTTGGAAAGGATTTCTTAATTCCCAAACCATTTGATCGTCGTTTATATGTTGAATTATCTTTTGCGGTTGCTAAGGCTGCCATCGAATCAGGTGTTGCGACAATTCCATTAAATTTAGACAATTACCACAAAAAACTGTCATCTCATATCCAAGAGCACGGCATCATGATGCGTCCTATTTTTAGTGGCGCCCAAAGAAAAAGTAAAAAAGAGGTTAAAATTGCCTTTTGTGAGGGGGAAAGTGATCGCGTTTTACAGGCCGTTCAAATGCTACAATCTGATAATTTTTGTAAAGCAGTATTAATTGGTCGCCCCCATATTATTGAAGAAAGGTCAAAAAGCCTGGGGATTAATCTTCAAAATGTAGAAATTGTCAATCCTCAACAGGATGATCGTTTCCATTTGTATTGGTCAACTTATCATAAAATTTTTGAAAGAAAGGGTATCAGTGAAAAATTAGCCAAGTCAATTATTTGTCATACGCCCACAGCTATTGGCAGTTTAATGGTTCATCTTAAAGATGCGGACGCCGTTATTTGTGGTGTGGAAGGGCGATTCATTGACCATGTAAAACAAATGCGACCCATTTTAGGATCGTCTCAAGAACATATCAAATGTGCTACTCTATGTGGTGTTGTCATTGAATCAATTGGGGATAGTCAAACATATTTTATGACGGACCCTTATGTCAATATCGATCCAACGCCGCAACAATTGGCTGAGATTATCTTACTCAGTGTCGAGAAAATGAAAGATTTTGATATCAAACCCAAAATAGCTTTGCTATCACATTCAAACTTTGGCACATCTAATCATCCGTCTGCTATCAAAATGCGTGATACATTAAAAATTTTAAACTCAATGAAAATTGATTTTGAAATTGATGGTGAAATGCATGGAAACGCGGCATTAAATGAAGAGGATCGGTTGAAATATGTATCATCATCTTCATTAACAGGTGCGGCAAATTTATTGGTTTTTCCAAATATTGACTCAGCCCATATCACCTTTACAACGATGAAATCATTACCAGGTGCTCAAGCTATTGGCCCCATAATGCTGGGACTTAAGGGAATTGGCCATATTGCATCTAATTCCACAACAAGCCAGGGCATTTTTAACATGGCAGTCATGTGTATTCAAGAATTTTTCAAAAAAAATTCCTATTAAAAATACATAGGTAAACGTATTTTAACAGAGATACGTTGACCTTTTTATTTTGCAAATTTTGTGGTCGAATGCTCAAAGTGTTGTGATTGCCCAGGATGAAGATAGTGCCATATAGCTTTGGCAGCCGATGCCCCTTCAGAAAAACCAGATAAAATTAATTTTTGTTTATGAGGGTAAGACACGATATCTCCGATTGCAAACACACCTGGGATATTTGTTTCACATGTCGTTGGATTGACTGGAATATGATTTTTATCAATATTTAAGCCCCATTCAAGTATGGGGCCTAGGTTCATGGATAATCCAAAAAATGGTAATAATACATCGGCTTCTAGGGATCGAATACTGCCGTCCGTATGTTGGACGTTAACAATGTGCAAACGACCGTGGTGTTCATCTCCTTGAATACTGTGGAGTTGATAAGGTGTGACAAGTTCAATATGTCCAGATTGAACCAAATTATTTAATTGATCAACAGAGGATTGGTGGGCACGGAATTTGTCACGTCTATGGACCAGTTGAACTGATTTTGCAATAGAGGCCAAATGCAATGCCCAATCAATAGCAGAATCTCCACCACCCGCAATCACAACACGTTTTCCTAAAAAAGATTGGGGGTCATAAATGCTATAAAAAATGCTTTTTTGTTCAAATTTTTCAATATTCAACAATGGCGGGCGTTGCGGGCCAAACGCACCTGCTCCGGCTGCAATAATAATGGCATTAACGCGGGCAGTTGTGTTGGTGGAGGTTTTAATAATAAAATCTGCGCCATCTTTATCAATAGATGTTACTTGTTGATTAAAATGAAAAGAAGGTGAAAAATGACACGATTGAAGCATGAGATTTTCAATTAAATCTTTAGCCTTGATTTTTGGGAGTCCAGGAATGTCATAGATAAATTTTTCAGGATATAGTGCGCAACATTGTCCTCCAACATGGGGTAAAATATCAAATACTTCCGTTTTAAGACCAAATATTCCACATTGAAATATTGAAAAAAGGCCGCAAGGACCTGCACCAATGATACCCACAGTCATCTTTTAATACAATGTTATCTTCACCATAAAACATAGTAACTTAATTTAAAATGTTGCTACAATTTTCCAGATTTTTTGGATTGTGATTAAAAGAAGGGGAGTATTTGTCTAAACCGATGAGAACCCTAAGCGTAACGATGCTTTGGGTGAGCCTTTGAGACGCTTCTTTACTCTATTTTTTCTATGGGACTGAGCAGTTCTTCGACACGATGATCCAGATGTTCCACCCCAGTTTGTTTGACTTGATTATGAAGGTTGCTCAAGAACTTTTAAAAAGTGAGGGGCCAAGTGAAAAAAGATGATCTCACCGAGTGTGCAAGTTGTTTACAAGGAGCATAAAATTTTGCAGCTTAGTACCACCAACTTTTAATCGTACCAGATGGTATCGTGAAATTTGATGTTGATGATAAAAATATGTTTTAATAATTTTAAGGATAAAATTTAATACAGGATCATGATAACAAAATGCGATGTTGTTTTGATGTGATGTGATCCTGTATTCTATTCGAGTTTTATTTTAAAATGTATTTTTTAAAATAGTTTTATGAAACTTTAACAAATGGAGTATACAAACATGTTAAATAAGAAAAAATGGACCTTGATGGTCACAACCGCCATTATCAGTACAACAAGCAGTGGCTTTGGGGTGGAGAGTTCGGAAGATCCAGTAGAAAGAGCAATAAGTCACCTTAGGAATCATCTACCAATGCCTGGAATGCCTAATCCAGATCTTGATATCTTGAAGAATGCACTCAATGATCCAATGCAACATCTTGATGAAATGAA
>JALRGP010000001.1 GCA_023259685.1 Alphaproteobacteria bacterium
AGACATTTCTTTATTCTGTTTTTACCATGGGGCTGAGGAGTCTCTAACACGATTATCCAAATCATCCACCTGGTTTATCTGACTTGATTATGCAGGCTACTCAAGACCTTTTAAAAAGTGAGGGGTAGCGTGATCAGTGTTGTTAAATGTGTCTTCTTTGAGCTCGCTGAGCTTGAGTTTATGAGCATCCACTGGTGTTATTTCTCCGGATTCATTAAACAAAAAGCGATTAATATAGCGTTCTTTTGATTTTTTATCACATTCATGAGAATGACAACTTCTGGATTGTAAGGCTGTGGCAGCCAAATCAGCAAGCCCTTTTACTTTAGCTTTATTCAAAACTGTACGACGTTTTTTTAAATCATCTTCTAAGGACTTGGCAATGTGAGTGGCACCACCTGTGAGCAGTTTCATTTTATAGTTATTTTTCTAAAATTTTCCCTATTTTAACAGACACTTTTTCTATTTACAAAAAATCGTCAGGTGGTAAACTGCTGGCGTCTCACTCGTTAAATAATACTTTACCTGTCATTGAATTAACTTACTATTCACTATTTTTAATTTGTTCTCTTATGTCTTGCATAAATTTATTCATAAAGTACACATTATGAATAGACAACAATGTGTAAGCAGTCATTTCTTTTGCCTTAAGTAAATGGTGGATGTATCCTTTGCTGTAGGTATGGCATGTTTCGCAGCTGCAACCAAGCTCTATAGCCGAGTCATCTCGTGCATACATAGAATTTCTCAAATTGATATGTTCTTTGTCATGACCATTCACAAGAGCGCCCCCGTGACGTGCTAAACGCGTAGGATGAACACAATCAAATGTATCAATGTTTTCCTTCACCCCATGGGTAATATCGCTTAGACCTCCGATTCCTAATAAATGAACAGGGCGCTCGCAAGCCATATGACTCATTGTCATGGACACGACATCATGCATTTGAGATTTACTTTGTCCCAAAGATCCTCCAATGGCAACACCAAAAAAAGCATGTTCTTGCACAAACGTCATAGATTCTTTTCTGAGATCGTCATAAACACCTCCTTGGACAATTCCATACAGCCTTTGGGCAGGGGCGTCTAAAACATTTAAACAACGTAAAGCCCACCGGTGACTGCGTTCCATTGATGATCTCGTATAAGATTTTTCGACGTGAAAGGGTGTGCACTCATCTAAAACAACAATGAAATCTGCCCCTAAATTTTGCTGAATGCGAATAGATTCTTCGGGAGTCAGGTGATACATACGCCCATCAATATATGATTTAAATAATGCTCCGTCTTCATTAATAGACAACATTGTTTGAGGTCGATGAGACATGCGTTTGCCTTTAATTTCACTGGCTACAGAACCATGCCCTAAGCTAAAAATTTGAAATCCACCAGAATCTGTCAACATAGGGCCATTCCATCCTGTCATTTTTTGAAGACCTCCCAAATCTCTGACAACTTCACTAGACGGCTGCAGCATTAAATGATAGGTATTGCTTAAAATAATTTGTGTTTGACTATGTTTGACTTGCGCAATTGTCATAGATTTCATAGCTGCTTTGGTTGCGCAAAAAATAAAAGCAGGCGTTTCAATGTCACCATGAGGAGTTCTTAATAGCCCTAAACGTCCTTTTGACGTTTTTTTTATAATTTTAAAGTCAAACAATTTGCCAATCTATTGATTATGTTTTTTTTATTATAGTTGGCAAAAAGCATTATGTCATTGGCATGTGCACATCTTGTTATGATAAAAATATATTTTATCTAAAATCTAGTTATTTAATTTTTTTAATTTGATAATCTAAGTAAAATGAGACATATATATATATTTAAAATGATTGAACAAAGACATCGTTTTGCAAAAATTATTGCAACTATTGGTCCCCAAAGTTCAGATTTTTCCACAATAGAGAATCTGTTTCTAAACGGTGTTGATGTTTTTCGGTTAAATTTTTCCCACGGCACCCACAATCATCATTCAGCAGCATTTGAATCAATCAGGCAAATTGAAAGTAAACATCAATGTCCTATTGCCATTGTCGGTGATCTTCAAGGGCCCAAATTCCGAATTGGAGAATTTAATGAATCTTTTGTTTCATTAAAAGAAAATCAGACATTCGATCTTTGTTATTCCTTAGGGATTGGAGATCATACAAAAGTTGGTCTTCCTCACCAAGAATTATTTACAGCTCTTCATGAAGGAGATTTTATCTATTTGCGTGATGGTTTAATTAAGCTGCAAATTATTAAAAAAGATGATGATATTTTAAAAACACGTGTTTTAAACCATGGAGATTTGGGGTCTAAACAAGGTGTCAATGTCCCAGGTGTTTATATTCCTTTGAACGTATTAACTCCCAAAGATCATGAAGATTTGGAATTCGCTTTGGCGTTGGGAGTGGATTGGATTGCATTATCATTCGTTCAAATCCCCAAAGACGTCCAACAAGCCAAAACACTCATTCAAGATAAGGCTAAAATTATCGTCAAACTTGAAAAACCAAAAGCCATTCAATCGTTAGAACATATTGTTAAAATATCTGATGCCATTATGATTGCCAGGGGGGATTTAGGAATTGAAATTCCTCCAGAAAATGTCCCCATTGTTCAAAGACAAATTATTCGCACCTGTCGTCGTTTATCAAAGCCCGTCATTGTGGCTACCCAAATGTTAGAATCCATGACGCATTCACCTTCACCAACGCGGGCAGAGGTATCTGATGTGGCAACCGCTATTTATGAAGGCGTTGATGGTGTGATGTTATCTGGGGAAACTGCCATGGGAGAATACCCTTTGAAAGCAGCAGAAATGATGGATAAAATTATTAAACGTGTTGAGCAAGATCCTTTGTATAAAAAAAATTTGCATCATATGCAACCTAAATTACTTTATACAATTTCTGACAGTATGGCTGCGGCTGCCAGGGAAATTTCTTCTTCGATTTCTGTCAGTGTCATTATTCCTTTTACAGAAACAGGAGATACCGCCATTCGCATTTCAACGCAACGCCCCAGCAGCCCCATTTTATCCTTAACCCCATCCCTTAAAACATCCCGATTTCTTGCAATGATTTGGGGAATCAGATCTGTGATGATTAATCAAATCAGTGCAATGGACGATATGATTTATACATCACACACCATTGCTAAAAAACTTAATTACGTGCAGCTGGGGGATTTAATGACAATTGTTGCGGGGATGCCTTTTGGGCAAGCAGGGATGACCAATTTAATTCGTATTGAAAAATGTACAACGGAATGATTAGGCTGTCTTCAAATTCAACAGCCGAATGCCTCTTAAACTATTAATCATAAAAATTGAGGAGGCTGTATGAAGATCATCAATTGTGATGTTACGCTCGTGAATTTTTTTTGATTCAATGAGATGTTGACGCATGATCCCATCCACGCATCCTGATTTTAAATAGGGTGTCAAAAAACGTTGATCATGAGTTTGAATCACAACATTACCAACGGTCGTACAACATACATCTCCTTGGTCATTTAAGATGATTGTATCTTGGTATAGGGATTCCATCCTTGATAAAATCTCAGTCATATAGTTTAATTTTTTAACGGGAGATAAAGGATCTTTTGAAAATCTCATTATTCTTGATACGTCGCATGTCAAAGCATTGTTTAGATCTTTCAAAAAATCATTCTCAAAATCATGAATCCATGGTTCTGAGATGCTGTCAACAATCGTATAAAGTTGTGGTGTCAAATGGTGATTAAGAAGTCCGCGTTGTTCTTGGATGCCACGCGTGACGATCAATTTAATTGCACATGGATATGGATAATCCTTGCAAGAGTCATGAATGTGATGCCACAAAAAATGATCATCCCACATAAATGGAATTTTAAAAAGATCCGCACTTTTTTTAAGACGCTTCACATGGCTATCAAAAAAGAAGGGCTCTTGGTCATAGCGAACAGTTGTAAAAAAACCATCACCAAATAAAAAACCTCTGTCTTTAATGGAAATGGTGTGAGTTTGAATCATCTTTTTTTCTTAGATGTGCAGATGTATTTTTGGCATACTACAAAAACACACAAACTAACAAATGATATTGCGCAACCATACACAAACGTAAACCTGACCCCAAAACCATCCATCAAAAATCCAGCAATTTGTGATGACAACATATATCCAATGGCATTGATAAGATGAAAAATACCGTCAGCTGTCCCACGTAAATGTCTGGGGATTAAATCCGCAATCATGATAATGAACATACTTTGAGTGACGCCCAATTGAACACCCCATAAAACACAACTGAGTAAAAATGTATTTTTTTCTGCTCCTGCGAACAATAGTATGTCGGCGACGATCATCATCGCCATTCCAAATCCCAACAACACATGACGATTAATTTTGTCTGATAATCTTCCAATAGGGTAAGAAATAATCGATGATGCACCATTATACAAAACCGCAATATAAGGGATAAAACTCATTTCAATGTCAAAATTTTTCTTTCCGTGAAGAATGAGAAACGCTTCTCCTAAACGTGCCAACATAAATAAAAATGATATGCCCATTAATATCCAATATTCATGGCCTAGGGATGAAATGTCTTTGAAGGACATTTTTTTCTTTTGGATATTTGATGGTGATTCAAAATCATGAACAAACAACATTAATAATACCAATCCCAATACAGCTGGAATTGTTGCAATCCAAAATACAACTGATAAATCATCATGTGTTTTTTTAAGTAAAAAACTTCCCAATATACCACCAGCAACCGATCCAGCCGTGGCGAGAGTTTGTCTAAGCCCATAAGCTCTGCCCCGTACGCCCGGCAGCGCAAGGTCGCCGACCAATGCATCCCGCGGGGTTGCTTGAATACCATTGCCAATACGATCCAAAATTCGACTGATAAAAACATTCCAATAGCTCATCTGAAGAGCCATGATCGGGCGTGCCAAAACACATAATCCAAATCCAACAACCATGATCCATTTCCGTTTTTGCAGGACATCACTCATCAAACCCGATAATAATTTGACAAGATAGGATGCACTTTCCATGATCCCTTCTAAAAATCCAATGGCTGCGCCGCCAACTCCCAAAGATACATTCAAATAAACAGATGTTAAAGAAAATAAAATAACAGACGAGACATTTAAAAAGAAACTGGCAATTCCAATGACCCATATACCTTTTGGAATATTTAAATACCCTTTCATTACACATATATAGACGGCTCCATATTCTATTAAAGCCTTTTGATAGAAAAAATCAAGCGCGATTGTGATGCAGCAGCAGTTTTCATTTTGGCTAAAATTCCTAATAAAATAGAAATGCAAAGGTTTTAAATACCCTGTTTTCTGGTTCAAAATGAAAATTGCTGCCGACTCCAACTTACACAATACATAGGATTTTTTTTATCTTATGTTACAATAAATATGGAAGGGTTAGTTCTTTTTTTTACAACACGTCAATGAATTCTTCGTTTAAAAATTTTTTGATTTGGCTTGCGGCGTTTATCGGTCTTTTGCTTATTTTTCAAATATCTCCATTTTCTGCAAAATCTCACGTAGATAGTTCCATCGCCTATTCTGATTTTTTATACAGCATTAAATCGGATCATTTTACAGAAATCACTGTCAGTGGATTGGATGTACGTGGTAAAACAAAAGATGGTCAAGTTGTTGCAACCTACGCACCAGAACGGACTCAACTGATTAATTCAGCTATTGATAGGGGGATTATCGTTCGAGCTGAACCTCCTGCACAAGAAAGCCCATCATTTTGGCATATTTTATTATCATGGTTGCCATTTATTATTATTATTGGATTATCTATTTTTTCTATGCGTCAATTGCAATCTGGGAGCAACAGGGCAATGGGGTTTGGCCGTTCTCGTGCTAAAAAAAATGATCCTGAGGTTGCTAAGAAAATTACATTTAATGATGTGGCTGGAATTGACGAAGCCAAACAAGAATTAGAAGAAATTGTTGAATTTTTAAAAGATCCACAAAAATTTGAACGTTTAGGAGGAAAAATACCCAAAGGCGTTCTTTTAATTGGACCGCCTGGCACCGGTAAAACTTTGCTTGCAAAAGCCATTTCTGGTGAAGCAAATGCCCCTTATTTTAGTATTTCAGGATCAGATTTCGTCGAAATGTTTGTAGGGGTTGGCGCAAGTCGTGTTCGTGATATGTTTGATCAAGCTAAAAAAAACGCCCCTTGTATTATTTTTATCGATGAAATCGATGCCGTTGGTCGTCATCGTGGTATCGGCCTTGGGGGGGGGAATGATGAACGGGAACAAACCCTCAATCAAATGCTTGTAGAAATGGATGGTTTTGAGGATAATCAAGGGGTCATTATTGTGGCTGCTACCAATCGTCCTGATATTTTAGATCCCGCGTTGCTTCGTCCTGGGCGTTTTGATCGTCAAGTGAACGTCCCCAATCCTGACGTTAATGGTCGTCAACAAATTTTAAAGGTTCACACCCGTAAAATACCCGTCAGTGATGATGTAAAATTAGACATTATTGCACGTGGAACTCCTGGTTTTTCAGGGGCAGACATTGCCAACCTCTGTAATGAAGCAGCCCTGATGGCAGCCAGAAAAAATAAAAAAATTGTTGCTATGGAAGATTTTGAGCAGGCTAAAGACCGCGTTATGATGGGCGCAGAACGACGATCGCTGGCGATGACGGATCACGAAAAGAAAATTACAGCGTATCACGAAGCCGGACATGCTATTGTTTCGTTGTATGTTCCACAGTCTGATCCTCTTCATAAGGTTACAATTATTCCGCGCGGCCAGGCTTTGGGAGTCACCATGCGGTTACCTGAAAATGATCGAATTTCTGTCACAAAAATTAAATTACTCGCTGACATCCAAGTGGCTATGGGTGGACGCATTGCAGAAGAAATGATTTTTGGAGAAGATTTTATTACAACTGGTGCATCCTCTGATATTAATATGGCCACAAAATTGGCTAAGATGATGATTAAGCAGTTTGGTATGAGTGAAAAATTAGGCTTTCAAAGCTATGATACGCAACAGGATTATATGGGACACTATACTCCATTATCACCATCCACATCGCAATCTATTGATGAGGAAATTAAAAAATTATTGGATTCCTGTTATACCAGGGCTACCTCCTTACTGAAAGACAAAAAAAAACAATTAATCACTTTAGCGGAAAAGTTATTGGAAGACGAAACTTTGTCAGCTCAAGAAGTGAAACAATTATTAGGCATAGCCAATGACACAGATACGGCATCACCTCTGCCTGTTGTTAAAAAAACATCGAAACGCGTTCGAAAGTCCTTAAATGACCCACAGATACCTGATCCTTCTCCTGCTGTGTAGTTTTTTCGCTCATTCTTCAACCATTGGTCGTATCGAGCTAAAGGCTAAAGATGTTTCTTACGAATCAAAGGGAGAAAAAAAAGCGATTGCAAGGGGAAATATTATTCTGACCTACCACATTAGTAAAGAAGAAAAAATTATTTTAAAAGCAGATCAGGTGACAGCTTTTTTAAAAGACAAAGGGCAATTTTATAAGGCAACAGCCAAAGGCCATGTCTTTATTCAAAAAATAACGGGGTCTCTCCAAGAATCTCTTCAATGCGAATCATGTCATTATGATATTGTTAACCACCTCATTGAATGCGATTCTTCTTTTGTTTTTAAACGAGCTAGCGATATATTGAAAGGAGAATCGGCTGTGATTAACTTAAAAACAGGCCATTATAAAGTCACCAATGGCCATATTGATTTTTCTCCTCATGATCTTAAAAAAAAATAATATTGACGTTCAACACGTCGGCTATTATTATGGAATCCAAGATGTTTCTCTACATTTTGAGTCTGGACAGATTTATGGAATTTTGGGTCCCAATGGTGCAGGTAAAACAACATTGTTTTCCTTATTATGCGGCCTTAAAAAGGTTAAAAATGGTGATATATTTTTAAATCATATTAAAATTAATGATTATCCGTTGTATGAACGTTCAAAACTAGGGATTGGATATTTACCACAAGAATCATCAATTTTTAAAGATTTAAGTGTTTTTGATAATTTATTAATGATTCTAGAAATCGTCGAGCCTAACCGCTCACTTCAAAAAGAAAAAGCCTTAGATCTATTAAATTCTTTTGAATTGACACATTTACAATCCCAAAAAGCACACACCTTATCGGGTGGTGAAAGACGCCGTTTGGAAATTGCCAGATGTTTAATTACAAGCCCTCAATTTTTGTTTTTAGATGAACCATTTGCGGGGATTGATCCGATCTCTATTGCCAATATTTGTCATTTTTTAAAAGAATTAAAAAATCAGGGAATGGGAATTATTATCACCGATCATAATATTTTAGAAACGTTACGGTTGGTTGATTTTGCCTATATTGTGGCCGGTGGAACTGTTATTGCACAGGGAACGCCTGCAGAGGTGTCTGCTCACCAATCGGTGAGAGAAACTTATTTGGGAAGTCATTTTTCATTTTAAAAACATGACAAAAGTGATGTGAACAAAATGATCTCTAAAAAATATTGATTTTGATATAATAAAGTTGTGAGGTGTTTGTGGACTTATATGAATTTTTTCGCATATATTGGAGAAAGTTTTTTATTTTTTTTAAATAAAGTTGGCTCAATTTTTTTATTTTTATTTAACACAATTAAATCAAGTGTCTGCTATCCTTGGTATATTAGGCAAATTTGGAATCATTTTTTACATTTTTCTTTTTACTCCTTACCTGTTGTTGGTATGACTGCTATTTTTACAGGCATGGTTTTAGCTCTTCAAAGTTACACGGGATTTTCTAGATTTTCGGCAGAAAGCACCATCGCAACCGTCGTGGTCTTGTCAATGACGCGCGAACTTGGCCCCGTTTTGGCTGGGTTAATGGTGGCTGGGCGTGTTGGTGCATCAATTGCTGCGGAAATCGGCACAATGCGTGTCAGTGAACAATTAGATGCCTTAGTGACCTTGCGTGTCAATCCATTTCAATATTTATTTTGGCCTTATTTTTTAAGTGGTATTATTGCTCTGCCATTGTTGGTGATCGTAGCGGATGTTATTGGTGTGCTTGGCGGATATTTAGTCAGCGTTTACAAATTGGATTTTAATGCCAGCCAATACTTACATCAAACAGTACAATATTTAAAAATGGATGATGTTATGTCTGGCATTATTAAATCATCATTTTTTGGTGGTGTTATTGCATTGATGGGGTGTTATCATGGCTACCACTCAGCGCGAGGAGCTGAAGGTGTTGGCCAAGCAACGACAAAGGCCGTTGTGAGTGCGTCAATTTTAATTTTATTAATGAACTATATTTTAACGAACATATTGTTTAAAAAATAAATGTATACTATTTTTACATTAGCAATAATTTATTATAAAACTGGTAAAATTTTAAAATCCTCATTAAAAAAATAGCCATCTTCTTGCCGTATTGGGCTATTGTTAAAATATGGCATAGGTGCGTATAGCGGTGAAACCTTATGAAAAAAAAATATTTAATTACGAGTGCACTTCCTTACATTAATGGAATAAAACATCTTGGTAATTTAGTTGGATCTATTTTACCTGCTGACATTTATGCAAGATTTTTAAAACAATCTGGCCATGATGTTCTATTCATCTGTGGAACAGATGAACATGGAACACCTGCTGAAATAGCTGCCCATGAAGCAAATATTTCTATAGAAGATTATTGTTTAAAAATGCATGACTTGCAAAAATCTATTTATAAGAAGTTTGATATTAACTTTGATTATTTTGGACGTAGTTCAGATCTTTCTAATCATGATCTGACTCAAAAAATTTATAAAAAATTAAAGGAAAATAACTGTATTATTCAAACAAACATCAATCAGTATTATTCTCACTTTGACAAACGTTTTTTACCAGATCGTTATATCGAAGGACAATGCCCATTTTGTGGTTTTGATAAAGCTCGTGGAGATCAATGTGATGGATGTTCTCATTTACTGAGTCCAGAAGATCTAATATCGCCCTATTCTTCCATCAGTGGCAGCACTGATATTGAACTTAAATCTACAAAACATCTTTTTATTGACCTGCCAAAAATACAAGATCAATTAAAAACCTGGGTTGATAGCCGAACAGAATGGTCTGATCTGGTGACAGGCATTGCACACAAATGGTTAAAAGAAGGTTTGCAATCCCGTTGTATTACCCGTGATTTAACATGGGGTGTTTCAGTGCCAGAAGACGGTTACGAAGGAAAAGTTTTTTACGTATGGTTTGATGCGCCAAACGCTTATATCAGCATCACAAAAGATTGGGCAAAACAACACGGTGATCATACAGAATGGGAAAAATGGTGGTTAAATTCACAAGAATCTGTACACTACACGCAATTTATGGCAAAAGATAACGTACCTTTTCATGCGATTTTTTGGCCATCCATTTTATTATCTGCGGATATGGGATTTAAACTTGTGGATAATATTAAGAGTTTTCACTGGCTGACCTATGAAAAAGGAAAATTTTCAACAAGCCGAAAAAGGGGGGTCTTTACGGATCAAGCTTTGGAATTGTACAGCGCTGATTATTGGAGGTATTATTTAATTTCAAATTGTCCTGAGACGTCTGATTCCGATTTCAGTTTCACGCATTTTGCCTCCGTTGTGAATAAAGATTTGGCAGATATTTTGGGAAATTTTTTAAACCGCACACTGTCTCTCATAGCCAAATATTATGACGGTCAAATACCTTGTACATTGGACAGTCATTTAATAGATAGAACATTGTTAAGCCAGGCCAGTGAGATTGTAGGTGAGATTCATAAAAATCTATCAGCTCTTAAATTTAGACCAGCCACACAGATGTTGCGTTCATTATGGGTTTTGGGTAATACCTACATCACCACCCATGAACCATGGACTGTTTTAAAACATGATAAAGACGCTGCTGGCGTTGTTCTGACCCATTGCATTCATATGCTCAAGGTGTTTGCCGCTGTGAGCCATCCATTCATCCCAAAAACGTCATCTCATATTCTAGATCTTCTTAATGATCCTGATTTTGATAAAAAAGATGAGCTGTCATGCGACAATTGTCTGGATTTTACCTATTTCAAAGCAGGTCACCTTATCAAAGCCCCACAAAGATTATTTGAAAAAATAGATGATGAAACAGTTAAAAATTTGGCGGATAGATTTTCAGGAACCACTAATGCGAACCATGAATGATTAATAATTTTAAAATAGTTGTTTTAGATAAAAAAGCATGGGAAAATGAAAAAAGATTCTCTTATATTTGAGCATCATGTCCTTTGTCAATTTACCTGATACCATTACTGTTTTAATTGTGAGTAGCGTTATTATTGTGCCAAAAACCAAAGGAATCGTCCCTGTGTTTAATATTGATCAGTTAAAAGCCATCGGTGATGCTATTAAGGATGGAACCTTTATTGGCATTGTTCAAAAAGCAGATGAAGGACACGTTTATGCAACCGGCACATTAACAAAAATATTGGATATGAACGAAATTGATGTCAGTGGCACTCTTAAAAAAAAAGATGATTTTCATGATATTGATCATGCTGCCATATTGCTGACATTAGGTGGTGTATCTCGTTTTACGATTCAACAAAAAGAACAATTCAATGGTTATCTTTTAGCCAAAGTCAGTTATGATAATTATGTGACCGATATGGTTGAACATCACGATTTTTCATTGGACAGGCATCGCTTGATGAATGCTTTGAGAAAATATTTGAAAAAATTAGACGTTGAGCATAATCTCGATGAATTAATGAAATTTTCAAATGAAAAACTTGTTTATGCCTTGACAATGTTTTGTCCTTTGGATTCTAAAGAAAAACAAGCCTTATTAGAAACGCCTAGCATTATTGAGCAATCAAAAATGATGACCAATCTGTTAGAAATTTCTAGTTATGGTTATGACAACAGTACAATGGTGCATTAAATGATACAAAAAAAAATAGAAGAAATTATCCACAACCATCCAGTTGTTCTTTTTATGAAAGGAACAAAAGATTTTCCAATGTGTGGATTTTCGTCCGTCGTTGTGACAATTTTAAAACGTCTTGATATTGATTTTCTAGACATTAATGTTTTGGATGATCCACATATGCGCCAAAGCATTAAAGATTACTCTGATTGGCCAACGATTCCTCAATTATATATCCATGGAGAATTTATCGGTGGATGTGATATTACAAAAGAATTGTACGAAAAAGGGGAACTCCAAAAGTTGTTGAACATTATATATTCACATGAATGATAACGCGTCTATTATTATGTTGTGCATGTTTATTTTTAGGAATCCAAATTCCTCATGTACAAGAAGAAGTCATCACTTGGTATATTAAAAAATATACCAATCTTCCTCCTGTTCATATTGAATGCAATGTCGGGTTTGTACCATTTTTTTTAAATATAAAAAAAATTCATATCCATAATGTGATCGAGATGAATGATATTGATATTCAGTATCGATTTTTAACACATATTGATATTCATGTTAAAGATTTTAAAACCTTAATACCTGTGCTTCATGAAAATCTTCACGCCCTGATGCCCATACGTGGTCATGGACAAGGATCCTTTAAAGATTTAAAAAATTTTACATCCATCATTCAAACAAACATTGGATCATTCCATATAAACCAAGATATGACACTTGCAAGATTAACAATTCCAAAGCTATATGATGCAGTTCCTCCATTAATGATCGAATGTTCTGTGGCTACACTTTCTCCTGAATCTGGCGTTAGGTTGATGTCTGTTCAAGGAGAGGGTTGGTATTTAAAACAGCCTGTTTCCTTGTATCTCAATCATGTGTGCGATCCTATTAATATGGTATCTCCCTACGGCCGTGTGCTCATTAATGAACTAGTGATTCCTTTTGAATATCGCCAAGGAGAAATATTTAAAAATAAAAAACCTTGGCAAGGACGTGCCATCGTGAACATTGAAAAAGGAATCCCTTTACACGTGATATGCCAATTAAAAGGAACACAGGCTTTGCCGTCCTTTGATATAACAACGGATATCAACATTGAAAAATTATTCAAAGGTATTGCACGATTGAGCGGTTCATTAAATCAAGCCACATTCTCTGTCAAAGGCGCATCTCCTTACGGTGATGTTCAAGGAGCCGCCCTGATTAATTTATTTGATCAATCATTTGAAAATTTGGTAGTGTCTTCGCAAGGTAATCTTAAAAGTGTGAATATGGGTGACATTTTAGAAGGAAAATATTTGATCAAACTCGCAGGTTTTGGAACATTTTTAAATCCAAAAATTGAAGGTTTTATCCAATTAAATCAAGGCTTGTATACAAATTTAGATAACGGAACCACACTTCAAAATATTGATCTTAAAGCAATTTTTAAAAACCAAAAAATAACGATCGAACATTGTGTTGGGTATGATGCGCCAAAAAAATCAAACAAGACACCTAAAATGTTTCAGGTAAAAGGATCGATCAACTTATTACAAATCAAAAATCCAACACTTGATCTCAATATTTCTTTTAAAGATTTTCAAATTGCGGATTCTCCTTTGTTTTTTGCACGTTTTGATGGAGATTTAAATGTATCAGGTACAATTCAAAAACCATTTATCAAAGGTCATGCTCAATTAAAAAAAGCCCGTATTGTTTTGGATGAGGTAGCGGCCTTTGATACATCTAAAGTCAAAATTATGAATAAACCTATTAAAAAAAAGAAAAAAAACAAAACATCTTTCCAAATTCCTATCGATTTAAAATTGGATATTCCATCCAAATTATACATACGAGGGATGGAATTTAATAGTGAATGGAAAGGAGAGTTGTGGGTCAAAGGTTGTTTGCCAGATTCATACCTAGAAGGCCAATTGCGCTCAAAAAGAGGATTTTTTAATTTCGTTGGAAAACGGCTAAAGCTACAAAAAAGTTATATTTTTTATTCAAAGAATTATCCTAATCAACCGAAATTATCTATTGTGATGGTTAAAAATTCATTGGATACTCCTGATGTATTTTTAAAAATGTTGGGGCAGGCTCCGAAATTTGAATTTTCCATCACAACATTTCCAGAGAGTTCCGTTTTGGATGGGTTATCTTTGTTATTGTTTTCAAAAGAATCTAAAGATATTTCCTTGCTGCAAGCCGCGCAATTAACCAGTGTCTTTAAAAGTAAAAAAGATATTGGTTTTTTAATACAGGTGCAAACAATTTTGGAAAATGCCCCTATATACTTGAAGCAATACGAACGGTTTGATGCGAAACAAGGGGAAACGAAACACACCAGTGCGATCGGTATCTCTAAGGAATTTAAAAATGCTCAAATATCAATCGATCAAAGTACGGAACAACATAGTTCAACGCAATTATCACTGCAAGTTCCCTGGTCCAAAAACGTCAGTGTTGATGCAACAATGGGAAGCGGATATTCCGGCGTTGGACTTAATTACCAAAAACGTTATTAAAAAGAAACACAGTTTGATCAATGATATGTCGATAAATATCAAAAAACAAATTTTTTGATAACAAATAACCTCGACCCGTATAGTTAATAAGCACTGTATGGGCAAACGTCTTTAACTTTGGCATTTCTTCATCCACAATAATTGAGTCAAATTTTTCATCTTTGAAACGCTTCATGGCACGTGGAGATAAATGATGGGAACATCCTTTAAATAAAAAAAGTGTCCCTTTTGTGCCCATTTCATCATCAATATATTGTAAAAAATCATGGGAAATGGCATACTCTTTTTTAGAACACTTTGATATTTTTTGAAAAGATTGTGTTTTTAAAACTTCAATATTTTTGCAAAAAGATTCACAATTTTTTTCAATTAATTTTTGATGGTGAGGATAAATTTTTTGACATTGGCTCGATAAAAATTTTGCAATAATTTTTATGTTATAAATTGATAAAAAAAAATGCCCATCATAACCTTGTCCTTGATCTCTTTTTTTTAATAATCTTAATCCTTTAATGTCTTCAATAACAACGTGGCAAGGAATACGGATTTTTTTTAAGCTAAAAGATTCATATAAGGAACCCAAAGATATAAAAAGACAACTTTTTTGAATGCGCTCGATGTCATGATGAGACAGTTGAACGTGATGATGAGAAGTATGATCATGACTCATACTATAAACATGAATATCGCTACCGTCTAATAGATACATCACAATCGATGCAATAGGCTTAAAAGATACAAAAACACCACCTTGGTTACACCAAGCTGACATCACGACAGAAATGATGATGATATATTTTTTAATCATACTTATCCTCTTATTTTTTAATATCTTTAGACAGATGAGCTATAGCTGTTTTTTCGCCTTCTCCAACGATATAACCGATAAAAAAACATATAGTTCCAAAGATAACGACAAGTATCACACTGATCACCATACGAAACATGATTAAATCCGAATTCTATGGAAAAAATGGCACCATTTTTTTGTATCATCTAAAATGTCGGGGTGAGACATAATTTGATCCAAAGACATCCATTGACCGCTATGCCCTTCACGTTCTTCTATTTGAAAAGATGTGTCTTTGACTTTTCCTAAATAAATTAAATCCGTATGATAGCGCACGCCCGCAATCGTCTCATGATCATCAATACCAAAAGGACATGGTCTTGCGGATATAGGAGACGCACTGATTAATTCCACAGTCATACCGGTTTCTTCAAGAACTTCTCTGATGGCTGCATCAGACGGAATTTCATGGTTATCAATTTTGCCACCAGGTGGAACAAATTTTTGAAGACGATGATGAAAAAACATAAAAAATTCCTTGGCTTCATTTTTAATGTAAACCGTTGCGCACATAAAATATTGAGGTACATTTTCATCGAAACATCGGTTGATCCGTGACATAACAAAGGTGTTGTGATCTTTGTCTGTGATCACCCATTGCTCCTGACTGTGATCATAAGACATAGTATCAGGAATACAAGATACGATAGAACGTTTTCCGTTATCAAATGTATATTCAAAATGTAGTTTTTTCATTATTGTCCTTGAAGTTTAATCAAAATGAAAAGGGCTAAAATAGCCCTTTATGAAAAAGTGTCTAGGCAGCTACTCCTGGTTGAAGAGATTTAAAATTTTCTTGTGCACACTGAACGGTATACATAGAAATACCTGCAGCAACCGAGGCATTTAATGTGCTGAAATCAGGGTTGGTTCGAAGCTTAATCAAAGCATCACATGATTTTTCTGTTAAATCACGCAATCCTTCCCCTTCATTTCCAATGACGATCGCAACTTTTCCTTCCAGATCAACCTCATCAAGATATTTTGTACCTTCTTCGGCAAGACCATAACACCAAAAACCAAGTTTTTTAAGGTCTTCTAAACCTTGTGCTAAATTGGGAATGGTAATTTGGGTCACATGCTCAAACGCACCACACGCTGCTTTGACGATCACACCTGTTTCCTTTGGAGCATGGGTTTGAAGAACAACTAATGCATCCACGCCCATGGCATAACATGAACGAACAATCGCTCCGATATTTTGCGGATCATTGATACGATCTAATACGAGAACACGTTGATTTTTTTTCTCGTTTTTTTCTAAGTAATCAATGCCGTAAGTTTCAAGAGGTCTTACTTGCAAAGCGATTCCTTGGTGAATAGCACCCGCTGGCAAACGAAGAGCCAGGTTTTTTTTATCTGCTAAATGGACACGGCGCCCTTGTAGTTCTGGAATTTGCATTAAAAAATCCTCATCCGTGACAAACACTTGTTCGATCACGCGATTCTTATTTCTTAATGCAGCCACACATGGATGCCATCCGTAAATCAGAAGATTGTTCATTAGTTTAAAATTTTAAAGGTCTGTAGCTACTTTGATCATAGGGTTTTCTTATATATCTGTGCAAGCTTTGCATAAGAACGGGGGTGCGATACCCCCACCCTCCCTACTTGGGGTAAATGTGTTTCAGCGTTTGATTCACTTTGTAGTTGTCGCGGGTAGCATAAAAAGATTAAAAAAATATTAATTTTTACCATTTTCGCAAAAAAATAATAAAAACAAGAAAAAATAAAATATTTTTGTTAGAAATTCTCTTAATGAATATAAAAAAATCATCTGTTTTGAAGATATTTTTCTTCCTCCCCCACTTTTAATCGCACCCCTTAAAATCTTTGGGTATGGGACGGCCTATTGGCAAAACACATAAATAATTTTATAAAGGGTCTTTCTTTTTATTCATAAAAACGACAAGACTACTGATTAAAAAACACAGTGGTATAGATGCCATAGCATATTGGTAAGATTGCACGGTGTAAATGCGCACCCCTTCTGTGTTTATTCCACCTGTCCATGTAAAATCCAAAATATGTCCCATGAGTGGTTGAAAAATAATGCCACCAATCATCACAATGGCATTTGTTAATGCAATGGCGGTTCCACTGAAATAAACAGGAGTTTTTTCTTTTGCCCAATTAAAACACAATACCTGTGCTCCCATTACAACGCCTGATAAAAATAACAAACCAAACGCATACGATAATGTTGTGTAATTAAAAAAGGGAATGGTTGAAAATAAGATTGTTGATAACAATGATCCGTATAAAATTATGTGATCTGTAGATCTTCGTTCATTGATAAATTTTGGATAAATAAGTCCGCCTACTGCCATACCAATACATATCATGGTTCCACCGTATGCGGCCGTGTGATTATGAATGCTAAAAACATTTTTTAAAAACGGTGTCATCCATAATTCACATAAAACTGACATGGGAAGATACATCAAGCACCCAACAAAGCCGCATATAATAATTTTTGAATTTTGAAGTAAAACATATAATTCTCTCCATAAATTATACGATACATTATGTACTTTGTTATTTTTAATACAACAGATGCAAGCTGTTGTCACAACAATTCCAATGATGCCTAAAATCATTGTTGTTCCTCTCCACCCATAAATTGACACTAAATAAGACAATGGCGGCCCTGCAAAACAACCACCAATGGTTCCCAAAGCATTGGTTAATCCCGCCATTAATGCAAATTTTGAAGGATCAAATGAGTCAATAGAAATTTTCAAACAGCTAATAAAAGCACAGGCAGAACCTGCACCGATCAAAAAACGACTGATTTTGGCCACAAATAATACGGATGTTGTTGAAAGTAACAAAATTCCAATGGTACAGACGGCGGATGATACGCTGATGACGCGTTTAGCTCCAAAACGGTCCACCAATAATCCACAAGGAATTTGAAGAGGTACGTAAGCATAATAGTATAAAGAATTAAACCATCCTAATGATGTGGCACCAACACCAAAAGATTCCATTAATTCATGGGTCATAACACCAGTACAAAATCTTAAAATTAATTCATACATATAAAAAACTGAAGCAACTAACCAAGATAGCATTACAAAACAACTTCAATCAACTTAATATAGTTTACAAATCTTATAGTATGGGAGCAAGCATATGCCTAACAGGGGGGCCTACGCACGAAGAATTTTATTGACACAATTCAATAGATGTTTTAAAGACATAGCATTTCGTCTCATGATACTTTTGAGTGATTGCTCAGGTTTTGTTTTAGCTTTTTGAAGGATACCTAATGCCCATTTTCTTAAAATATTCATGTTTTCTGCTGCATGATCATGTCGAATACAGGCTTTATCCTCGTTAAACACAACATCCAACCGCCAATGCAATTTGTTTTCGATTCCCCAATGTGATCTTGCCACATCATTTAATTGCTCTGCGGTCAGAGGTAAGGATGATAGATAATAGCGTGTGTCCGTAGTTTCTTTACCTTTTTTAACAACAGTCGATGTTACATGGCCAATAGACTTTAGGTTTGGCCAATGATGATTGTGTTGTAGCCAATCCACCTCATGGGACACAACGGCAACTCTTTTTTCTATCCTTCCGTGACCTTTGTCATGATTCTCATTCGTCATTTGATGTGTCTTTGGATCACTTAAATAGAGCTTCACATCTTCATGTAACGTTCCTTGGTTTCCCTTCAATGACACAACATAATCCCCACCTTGATCTTTGATTTGCTGATAAATATCTCTTTGGCACCCCATGGCATCCATTGTTACAATACGATTGTCTAAATCCAAAAGCTTTAAAAGCTTTGGAATTGCTGTGATCTCATTACTTTTTGCATCGACTTTTTCTTGTGCTAAAACTAATTCATTGGCTGCGCACCAAGCGCTCACAACATGCAAAGCTTTACCGTCCCCGCTATTTCTTATTGTTTTCCCGTCTAAACTAATCACGTCACTTGAAAATGTTTGAAGAGTTTCATGGGCGTGTGGTAATGGAAGGGGGCGAGGTCTATCGGACTCTCTCCCCTTCGGCGCGTTCTATGATGGAGGAATTCTTAAAGCTTCCCCCTGTACAACAGCGTATGGCAAGTGGCTCCATCATCCCAACGAAGCGCCTATCTCACCCCACCCTTGGGGAGGTATTGCATCATGACCGATTAGATCTTGTGACCTATCCGTATGAGTGGTCATTTCAGATGCTGAAAGACGCAGCCCTACTGACCCTTTCCATCATGGACATGTGTTTGGATCATGGATTTATCCTCAAAGACGGCAGCAGCTTTAACGTGACATTCCATAAAGGGCAGATGTGCTTTTTTGATGTACTCTCGGTTGGAAAATATCAAAAAGGGCAAGTGTGGTATGGATACGTCCAATTTTGTGAAGAGTTTTTGTATCCACTCATGATGAAGGCTTACAAAAAATATCATTATTTTGCGCCTCTCCCATTGGATCAAATCAGACATCTGTGGTCATGGGCTGATTTGATGAAACCCGGTGTATGCCGTCATATTTTATTACAATCATTTTTCTCAAAATCAAAGACGTTGGAAAAGGAATCTTTGAAAAAATCTGTGCACATCCCGGTCCAAGTTCTCAAAGGTCTTGTCAAAAATTTAAGAGAGATTATCCAAGGTTTGTCTATCCAAGGACTCACCTCCACATGGTCAGGTTATGAGGGGCATAATACCTATGACGACCAGAATCGCTCCATTAAATCCACAGTCATCGATGAGTTTTCGAGGTCTCTCTCTGGTGGTGTGGTGGTTGACCTGGGTGCCAACGGCGGAGAGTTTTCAGTCATTGCGGCAAAGCATGGGCGAGTGATCTCCTGTGATTTAGATCCCCAGGCAGTAGATGTTTTGTATCAACGTGCTAAAATCCACCCCATTTACCCAGTGGTGCAAGATATCATGAATCCATCAGCGCATATGGGATTTTTACTAGAGGAAAGGTCGTCATTATTTGATAGAGTGAAAGGACAAGGATTCTTGGCACTCGCACTCATCCATCATTTGTGCATTGCCAAAAACGTACCCTTAGAGTTTTTTGTGACATTCCTTAAACGCGTGGCACCATCAGGCGTGGTAGAATGGGTAGGGAAAAGCGATCCCATGGTGCAGTTTTTACTACGTAACCGAGAAGACATTTTTCCAAATTACACGAAAGAAGCTTTTGAACAGGTGTTGTCACAGCACTTCACAATTGAGGAGCAGGTCAATGTGAACGACAATCACCGTACGCTATATGTGGTTCGGTCTTAAAAAAACAGATCTCCTGTACCTGGGCTTTGTCCAGGTCATTTTTTAGTTAAATAGGAGTCGATGGTTTTAAGAATATGGGTACACCATCACAACCATGTATAGTGATCCATTTTTCCCCTGTATGCACAGGGGTCAATGACACATCAACAATATGATGCTCATCAAGAAAGGCCCCGGGAAATCGTGGGTACGGCAGAACTGCCCGCACTAAATTAAAAATAGTCCGGTGATTTTTGGTTATATCAATGCGACCATCTTCAGGTGTTCTTCCTCCGTAGTAAGATCCCTGTGATAAAGATTGAGGACATGATGGGATTGTTCCCATCACAATGTCACGGCCATGTTCCATCAATAAATCATAAGCGGCTTGATCTAGTCTGTCTTGAACATCACCGGCTGTATGTTGTTCCGTAATAGCAACCTCTTTTTGATAAATGATATCCCCTGCGTCAATTTTGTGAACCATACGATGCAATGTGACGCCCGTTATCGTTTCTCCGTTTAAAATAGCCCAATTGACAGGGCATCTCCCTCGATATTTTGGCAACAATGACCCGTGCATATTAAAAGCCTGGGGACATGTCTTGAGTACCTCAGGTGTTAATACATGCTTATAATAAAAAGAAAACATGACATCAAAAGATTCCTTTTGAAAAAAACTCAGATGATCGTTGGGATTTCCAAAAAAAATACGCTTAACATTGATATCAGCGCAATGAGGTATTCCTTGTAAACGTTGTTCGTATGTCCACAAACAATCAATAGAAATTCCGCTATCGTGTAAAGCTTTTAAACAATGGAATCCTAAAGAATTATAAGCAAACACACAAATTTTTTTCTGGTTCATGACTCTTAAATCATCTCCAGCCCGCCATTCACATGAATTGTTTGACCTGTAATATAGGATGCTTCTTGTGATGCTAAAAATGCACAGGCTGATGCGACTTCTACTCCTGTTCCTGAGCGTTTCATAGGAATCATATTGTGCAAATACTGTTGTTGTTCAGCGCTCAATTTGTCCGTCATGGCTGATTGAATAAATCCGGGGGCAACGCAATTAATCGTCACCTGACGCGACGCCGTTTCATAAGCCAATGCTTTGCTCATTCCAATCAAACCTGCCTTTGATGCACAATAATTAGCTTGTCCAGGATTTCCCATCACCGCAACCACTGATGATATATTAATGATGCGTCCAAAACGTCTGCGAATCATTGCCTTAATAGCACTACGAGACAGTTTAAAAGCAACTGTCAGGTTGGTATTTAAAACTTGATTCCAATCATCATTAGACATGCGCAAAATCAGATTATCTTTTGTGATACCAGCATTATTAATAAGAGTGTCAATATCACCAAATTCCGATTGTACCATGTCAAATAACGTATCAACTTTATCTAAATCAGATAAATCAAAAGGATATATGGTTGCATGCCCCCCTTCATCCTCGATATGTTTTTTTAAATCGGACAGTGCATGAATTTTTGTGCCAGTTAAAACAACTTCAGCTCCCAAAGATGCCATTGTTTTTGAAATATCTTGGCCAATTCCACCCGAAGCACCTGTTATTAAAATACGTCTGTTTTTTAAATGAAACATGTTGATAATCTGGAATGACTTTGATTCATAATATAAAAAAACTTAAAACATGACAAATATTTGTAAGAAAACAACCAGGGCGAACACATCTTGATTTTATATAAAAATTTTGACAATTTTGCAACAACTTTAGATACGTTCGCTCTGGTGGTACAATAATGAAAAAACCAAAAACTTTGATGCCTTTTTCTGTACAAATTTTTGCCGATGGAGCAGACGTTCATGCCATTAAGAGTTTATCACATCATCCTCTGATTACAGGGTTTACAACAAATCCATCTTTGATGAAGCAATGCGGTGTAAAGGATTATGTCAAATTTTGTCGTCATCTGGTTGAACTGATCCCTCATCACTCTGTGTCCTTTGAAGTTTTTGCAGATGACATTGATCAAATGTATGAACAAGCATTAAAAATTTCAGCATTTGGCCCCAATGTTTTTGTCAAAATTCCCATCATGAACACACTGGGGCAATCAACCTCAAGGATCATTAAAAAATTAACCACGGGAGGGCACCGTGTTAATATAACCGCGATTTTTACCCGTGAACAAATTCAAGAGGCCACTGAAAGTATTTCAACGCCAGGGGAAGGTTATATATCAATTTTTGCAGGACGTATTGCGGATACTGGACGAGACCCCATTGAATTTATCAAATATGCTGTTGATATGGCTGCGCCCCATCCTCATGTTAAAATTTTGTGGGCAAGCACCAGGGAATTTTTCAATATTATTCAGGCTAATCACGCAGGGTGTCATATTATAACCGTCCCTTATCACTTTATCCCTTTATTGGAAAATATTGGCAAAGATTTATATGACGTTTCTAAAAAAACAGTTTGTCAGTTTTACAAAGATGGGCAAGACGCTGGGTTTGTATTGGATTAAAAATTGTCATCCCACAAATAACGTTGCTAAAATATTCACAATGACACCCTGTGTTTAACATGTTGAAAAAATAATGACTCTTTTTTTATCAAATGTTGCTCTGATGGCAATTTCAGGTCCATCCGATTTACCTGATGGTTTTTGTGATCTAAATGATATGCAAAGTGATATGGAACATAAAATTCATGTAGACTTACGTTATCACTCTCAAGACAATTTCGTTGGGAAAGTAGCAGAAGGGTATAAAAAAAATAAAGTCATTTTAACAAAAAAAGCTGCATACGCTTTACTTAAAGCAGAAAAAATATTTAATAAAATGGGTTATAGCCTGCTGGTCTATGATGCTTATCGCCCTCAAAAAACAGTGGATTCATGGATTGAATGGAGTAAAGATGACAAGGATCAAAAAATGAAGTCTCTTTTTTACCCAAGAACCCACAAAAAAGATTTATTTAAACTTGGTTATGTAGCGGAAAAATCAGGACACAGCAGGGGCAGCACCATTGATGTGACTCTGGTTCCAATCAATTGGGAAAAAAAAGAATTAAAAATTGAAAAGAGGAAAAATGGTGACTTTGAATACGAATATATGAATGATGGGTCCATAGATATGGGAACTCATTTTGATATGATGGACGAGCTGTACCATACTGAAAATTCCTCTATTAGCACAAAACAACAGGATAATCGATCACTCATTAAGGGCGTTATGGAAGAATGTGGATTCATTAATTACAACAAAGAGTTTTGGTATTTTACATTAAAAGATGAACCTTACCCAGATGCCCATTATGATTTTGATATAAAATAAAATTGACGATGAATTCTATTACTTTACAACCCAAACGTGGAATGAGAGATTTTTTGCCAAACGAAGCAAAAATACATTTATATATCATTGAAACAATCAAAAAAATTGTTGAATCCTATGGATTTTCTCCAATCATCACACCTTTATTGGAATCCCTCGATTTATTTAAAAGAAGCGTTGGGGAACAAAGCGATATTGTTGGCAAAGAAATGTATGCTTTTGTGGATAAATCTGGGGATGATGTGTGTTTAAGACCAGAAGGAACGGCCAGTGTCATGCGTGCGTTTTTAAACAGCCCCCTATCCCAAACGCTTCCTGCCCGCCTTTATTATTATGGTCCCATGTTTCGTTATGAACGCCCTCAAAAAGGACGCTACCGACAATTCGATCAATTTGGATGCGAGTTTATTGGAACAAATGATCCACGTCACGATGGCGACATGATTGTGATGGCGTCACGCATTTTAAATCAATTAGGTATCTCATATATTTTAGACATCAATACAATTGGGACCCTGCAAGAAAGAGAACATTACAAAAAAGTTTTAGTCTCGTTTTTAAATGATCATCATGATGCCTTATCAATCCAAAGCCAACAGCGTTTACAGACAAATCCTTTAAGAATTTTGGATTCAAAAGATCCCAAAGATCAATTGATTACCGCCAATGCTCCATCAATCTTGGATTCTTTAACACCTGAAACCTTGCATTTTTATGAAGAGGTTAAAAATTATTTAAAACATTTTAATATACCATTTCAAGAAAACTCTCGATTGGTCAGAGGTCTAGATTATTATTCTCACACAACCTTTGAATTTAAAACAAAAGCTCTGGGGTCCCAGGATGCCATTATTGCAGGAGGCCGTTATGATGATTTATCTAAACAAATGGTGGGGAAATCTTTGCCATCAGTTGGTTGGGCTGTGGGAGTCGATCGGCTGAGTTTATTATGTGATCAATCAAAAATATCACCCACATTATCCATCGCCATTTTACACCTGAATCAACCATGGGCGGCTTATGAATTGTGTGAAAACCTGAGAGATTTTGGTGTAAAGTCATTGGTCATTACCCACCCCAATTTAAAAAAAGGCATCCAATTGGCTGAACGGTCATGTGATTACGTTATTGTGATAGGAGACGAAGAAATCAAAAATCAACAACTCACAATAAAAAATTTAAAAAATTCTGAGCAATATCAAACCAATTATTGTGCAAAAGATATTATTCAAACGATTTGAATAATATCTTTTAAAACATCATTTTTATGTAGGTTAATGGATATGAATTTTGTCTTTTTCTGTTGGACCATCAACTTTTGTCAAGTGGTCACATCTTATTAAATTCAATGAGTTTAATTTTTGATCAATGAATATACCGGATACACCACTTTTAAAAATCTCAACATTTTTTAAATTGCCATTTTTTTGTATATTCAACTGATACAATGGATGACATTTACTAATTTGTGCATACGTCAACAAGGGATTTTCATAAATATTTAAATGAAACACCTTTGATTTATGTATAAACAGTTTGTTTAAAGATGGAAAACGACACATGTCTATGCATGTTTGAGACCATTTTGATACAGTTAAATCCGTCAGATTTGGAAATATTTTTTTAATTCCATCAAAGTCTTTCTCATGCTCATAATTTAAAAGTAATTTTTTCACATGGGGAACGACTAAGTTTGGTTGTTTTTTTAAAAAAGGAAGAATTTGGCTCAAAAATTTTCCCATTCTGTGGTCGTCCCAATAGGTTTGGGATAACACAAAATCGCACACCGATTGTTGTTGAGATGGTTGATAAAAATGATGTGATTCATAAAATAATTTTCTTAAAAAAATCATTCTATCTTCTTGGGAAGAAATGTGTTTTGGAAATAATTTATATCTAGGAAAATGAAATGGATAATCTGCGGTATTGGGATAAAGTCCAATTGCCGATTCATACGGTAAACCTTGTATAACATGACCATATTTTTTAAAAAAATCGACTCTGGGATCTAAATCAGATTGCACATCAAATACGACGTAGGCATGCAAATGATCAGATTTATAGTTAATTTTAGTATAAGGAGAAATATGCAATACGAATTCACCCAAAAAATCGGATATTTGAGATTGATTTTTGTATGCATAAAAACGTTCCCATTCAATATGCAAATCATGGCGATTATTTGATAAAAAATTGAAATATTTCAACAAATATGTTGTCATAAAATTTTTATACAAATGTGTCTTTTGAGTCAGGTCATCAAAAGAAATTTTATGAAAATTTTGAATAATATCAAGATCTTGTAGCTCTAAAACAAATGGAAACAAAGCATTGTAGACCTTTAATAAATTTACAAAACCTGTATCAATCTCGTAAGTCATCCCCGCATGTTTTTTAACGTAATTAACTTGATAATGAACCGGGCGATTCAGATCTTGGGTTACTTGACTCCATAAAGAACGTATTGCTTTATCCCCATTGTTACTGTGACAAGGAGGAGTTGATTCATAAAAATTTAAAAAATACTCAATGTTTTGTTTCTTATTTGGCAATGCAATGATATGTGATAAATCAAATGTCTTCGTATCTTTGTCATACAAACAAATATTACATAAATGACGAATGGATGTTTCTACGCAATCGGTAAAATGACTGTGTGGTATCAATGTCTTTAACACACGATCAAAACTGCTAACGTAATAACCGTTTTCGATCAGTTCTGCATTTATAGGATAAGGCACACTCATTGACGTATCACCGTATTTAATGGTTTGGACAATCATATGATCAAAAAACAAAGGGTCACTTGGTTCTGAAAATTTAAAAAAATCTTCGGGATTTTGATACAATAAAGAGGTTTTCTTACCTTTGTGATTATAAAAATTAGAATCTAAACAATTTAAAATTTTATTGTAGTCATTTTGTGTATGATAAAAATCAAGGGAAAATGCCCAAAAAATGTCGCTCAAAGAATGATGGGGATAAATGAACTTTTGATCTTTTTCTTTAAAACATAAATCAATTTTATTCATTATATAATATAACTCGTCTTCAAAATCAGATCTTTCTTTTTTTAATAAGACATCAAAACGTGACAACTCATCAATTTTTTTTTGAATAGTTGTTTGAATTTTTATTTTTTTTTCAATCTGGCGAAGATTTTGTCCTATCTGCAACAAACCAGATTCATTGATTTTCAAACAAATATCATCAAAATTTTCAATGTCTTCTTCAGTTGTTTTCAAATCGTTTAAAAATTCATTTAACTTTTTAATTTGTTTCAATGCATTATTTTGGTGTTGCTCATACATATCAAAATGATCAAAAAATTTATGTTTCTCTAAATTCCAATAATATTTAAATGAGTTAATTTTTTTTAAATCATGGTTTTGTAGATACAAAACATAATTGATCATATGGCCAACAACCTGTGGTTGATTTTTAACAACCTGGTGATACATTGATTTTGATGATGTACTCAGGTGTCCTGTGCATGATGGAAACAAAAATGCAATCAATGATGCAATGGGATCATGGGTACACTTATAATCATGTCTGTAATCTCGAAAGAATAAGTAATCTACTCCCGCTTCTTCACGCCATTGAATATCATAAGGACCAAATATACGCATGTTACTCATTAAGCCATTTCTTAAAATAGCTTGCCCAACAATAGGCGAGTATTTTGATTTTGAAAAATGAGGCAAAGAATCTTCTATGGATTCTATGGGTATTTGTGAAAAAACTAATGAAAATGAGTATAAAAATACTGAAAAAAAGATCTTCATGATACATTAAAAAATATCAGAATTATTATTGATTAAATCAATAAATAATTAAAAAATAGTTAATTTTTTACTTTTTTATGACAAGTATTTTTGTAAATTTACACCCCAATGTTCTGTGGATAAACGTTTGAACAACATTGATTAAACTGTGTGAACAAACTGTGTATAAAAAATTGTACACACATTACAACGTTTAATTAACACAGTTATTCACATATTGTTGAAAAGTAAAAAAAATACTTAGAAAAATTAGTTATTTTTTAAGTAAAAGATTGTGGATAAGTGGGTTTTTCCACAAATTCACAGGCCCAACAACAACAAATATTTATATATTTATATTATTTGTATGGAAAAATTTTCCTTTAAAATTAATAATTCATTAACCATTTTTAAACTTTTCGTTAATAAAAACTCTGCCATCTTAAAAATGTTCAACTTAAACGAGTTTTTTTATGAAACAATCCATTAGAGTCCTTGCGACAGGACTCTCGCTGAGCTGTGCCGCATTTGCAGTTCAGACAACATCTAGCTTGCTAGGCTTCCCTAGTCAATCCACAGATTTCGCAAGAGCGCAAATTATTAAAAATCAATTAGGCGCATCCAGTACAGAAACAGTCGAACAAAAAATCGACAGTATTCGTAGATCCATCAGCTCAAATGCTAGCACTGTATCTCAAGGCGTTGAAAGTGTCAGAAAATTACTAAGGTCGTCAACCGATAGCCTTCGTCAACAATTAACGCGTTCTTTGACAATTTTGCAAACTCAAAATTCCACGATTACCGATGAATTGAAAGAAGAAATTGAACAAATCCAAAAACAAATTGATTTGTTAGCACCCGCATTAAATACAAACGATCTTTTCAGTATTATTTCCCAATTAAATACCAAAGTTGGTGGAAAATCTGGTGAAGACCTTATCACACGTTTACATAACATACAATTGTTTATTGATGGACAATCCAGCATTGATGGACAATCCAGCAGTGATATTATTACATCTTTGATTAAATTTCAAAATATTTTGGATCCAAATCCAGCTAATGCATTTACGTTTAATCAATCCAAAACAACGAATTTACTTGAAAAATTGAATAGATCTAACGATAATCTTGGCGGAACAGGTGCCGGTATTTTGGGAAGAACAGCTTTGTTAAAAAGCTTGTTAAACAAAAAATCCACACTTGATATGTATTCAATTATCAATGAATTAATGGGACGTGTTGGTGGTTTTTCTCAAGACATGAGCACACGTTTAGACGCATTATCTAAACTTGTTAATGGAATGAATGGAACATCTTTGACAAATTCTTTGGAAGCAATTTCTCAAAATATTGGTCTTGGACAAGGTGAAAATTTACAAACAGTTTTGCCCGATATTATTACAAAAATCAGCAGCACAACCGGAGTTCAAGGAACATTGATGTCAATTGTTGACAAATTTTCCCAAGCCTTGAACCAACGCATTGGAATATCTGGTTCGAATACGCAAGAAAAATTAAACAGAGTATTCTCAGAATTACAAGGCCAAGGTAACGTTGGTGGTGATCTTCAAACAATTATTAATAGTGTTAATAACAACCTAAGCGGTAACACATTAAAAGGGACGACCAATTTGTTATTGGATGCTCAAGATATGTTGCGTCAAGGATCTAGTGGTCTTGGAAATGTTTTAGATCGTATTATTTTATCTTTGCAATCAACGGTCAAAAGGCAAATTGGTGGTTTGACATTATTGGATTTGTTAACAGATGCACAAGCTGGTATTTTCTCTCTGACTGGAGGATCTGCATTTGATGGTGTATCATACAGTTTGTTTGAAAATTTATCAAACCTCAGAACATTGGTCGATCCAACAGCAGGAAATTCAACACTTTATGAACTGTTGGTGAATAACTTTAATGATGTTTTGGGTGGTAATCCATACAGTTCAACAAACGGATTGTATCAAAACCTTAGAAACATGTCATTGCTTTTAAAAGGTCAGGCAAAATCCACATCACAAACAGATATTACAAACTTTATCAGAGTTAATATGTTTGGTCTGATGGGTGGTCAACCATTTTCAACAACGACATCACCATTCAATGGTGTATATGATTCTTTGCAATTAATTCATGACGCCGTCACAGGTCGAACATCAGACATTTCTTCCAATACAATTATTGATTCTTTGAATAGAGTACAATCCTTACTTTGGAATAACTTGTCAGGTTCGCAAGCAAGTTCTGGAAATATTTATTCAGATTTAACAAGTTTGAATCGCTTGTTTGAATACGCAAATGGTGGAAAAAGTTTAGCTGAAATTCTGTTTACAGATATCTCTCCTTTGTTAAAATGTGGTTTTGCAAATGGAGAAGGTGTGTATGAAATTTTGGTTCAAATCATGCAAAACCTTAACCCGCAAAGTTCATTAAATCTTTTTGAATTAACTGGAAGTGCTTCAAACTCAAATAGCATTCCTTACTTGATTGGTGGCGGTACGAATACAGTCAGTATCTACAAAAGATTAAAAGATGTTCAATCTTTCCTCAGAAATGGTTCAACGTCATCTCTTCAAACAATCGTAACCCAAGATATGAATGATATTATCGGTGGTGCCTCAATTGTATCGGGTGTTAACAGTTTGTTTGACAATTTGTTTAATATCTCTAATCAATTGAAAAATTATCCATTTATGGGAACCTCATCAAACATTACAACATTGGTGGGACAAGCATCAAAAATGTTAACAGACGAATTGACAGGTATTTCCGGTATCAACAGTTCTTCACTGAGTTTGCCACAAGCAACATCCAGTGTTAAAGGTGTACTTGGATATGGGTCAAATAAATCATTGATGAATCAGATCGTAGGATCTGCTATTAATGATAGCGTTCTAGCTGATTTAAATTTGAACTCAACCCGTGATGTTAAAACAGCCATTAACCGTTTACGTAACTTTATTGGAAACGAATATACAGAATCGAGCATCCAAAATATGTTGATATCTAAACTTGCAACATCTGGCGTAAAAGGTCACCTAGAAGGAAACGGACCTAACGGAAACAGTAGTGCTTCCATTCATGATGCAATCCAAAATATTAGAACATTACTTGGTTATATAAACTATGGAACTAACCTTTTAGATAACGTATCCAATAAAAATGCAAATCGTGGTATTGTTGGCGATCTAGTTGGTGGATCCTTGGTCAACGGTAATACGGTCAGCGCTAACATTAATGCCATTAAACGTGCAATTTCTCCCGCAGTTAATGGTTATACAAGTGCGAATGTCTATGATTTAATTACAAAAGAATCGGTCACATCTGGTGTGCTTGGAGATTTGGGGGTTCCAACAGAATCTGCACAAACCGTTAAAGAAGCAATCACATTCTTAAGAAACAGATTAGACCAAGGATCCATCCAAGGAATTCGAGGTATTATCCAAAGTATTCAAGGGTTAATGGGATATCCACAAGATGATGATTCATGCTTTGGTGGGAATGGTACAGATATGAAACAAACAGTTGTTGCGATTAGAAATTACTTATCTAATCACCCAACACAAACTGTTATTGATAGAATTACCAATATCAAAGGATTATTGTCTGTAAGCACCACCGATGATATTGAAGTACGCATCAAAAATATCTTGATGACACTTCATGCAAATCAATCCGGTGTTGTTGCCAATGTATTGACGGATATTTACGACAGAGTTGGTGATTCTCCAGATTGTGGATCTCAATCAATTCTTGACAACGTGAAAGCTGTTCAAGATAAAATTGGTGTGGGAGATACAACGACGAATCCAAATTCCGTATTTTCAGGTTTAAACAACTTTGGAGAATTGATTAAAACTGGCTTCACTGCAAGTGGTGAAACATTGGTTCAATCAATTACCGAATTTAATCAATACCTTGGTACACCAACAACTTATGATGCCCTTAATTTTGGTAACATGTTTTATTCTGGTGGATTCACATTAACGTCTCAAACTTTGTCAAGAGCCATTGGTACGAATCAAGATGATATCACCAGTGATACATTATACGGATATATGAATGGTATTAATACGCAAGTTCAAACATTAAAAGGATCTGGATCTGCAACGTATACAAAAGTGACTATTGATCTACCAGAAAGTGGTTTTACGAATACAACAATTTTAGATTTCTTGGGTGATATTTATACCAAGTTATCAACAGGTGTAGCATCGTAAATTAAATAGCATAGTTTTTTAAGGGGGAACCTCTCGTTAGGGAGGCTCCTCTTTTATTTTTTAATCTTTAAATAATTGATAGTTTCATAAAATTAAAAGATAGGAGCGCGCTCTTACATAGCCTTATAGATCAGCTTTTCACTAGATATCTTTCTAAACTGATTTCCTAATGGGAGGTATTTAATTATACTCATGACAAATACCAGGTATCTGCGAATTAAAAAAAATTGTTGAAAAATTTTTTGATATTGTACTAAAGTATATATTATTAATACTATTCTATGTTTAATATGTCGTTCAAAACGCACAATTCTTACCGACGCTGGCTATCCTGCAGTGTGGCATTGTCTTTAGTTTGGTCACCAGTACATGCCGGTTTATGTAGTTAGGTGGGATAGGGTTAACACCCTCGCCTTTAGGCGAACACTTCAGTATTATT
>JALRGP010000020.1 GCA_023259685.1 Alphaproteobacteria bacterium
ATAAAAAAGATGATTTTAAAATTTCAGTGTTTTAAAGCGTTTACCAAACTATCGGCTTTAGCCGATCGTAGTTGATACCCTGATAACCACTATCAGCAAGTGGTTATATCTTCTTATACATAGACATTCTTGCTCATTTGAATAACTTAAAATTTTGTTCACTTTTTTTATTCACAACGACTTGAATTTTGAGTATATTTTCCTTGTTTCCTAACTTTTAATCGTAGACGAGTGATTTAAAAATATTTGGATGTCCATTGACAAATTCTTTGGCACCCATAGGTTTCTTTGATGGCATTTGAATTTGATGAATATTTAAAATACCATCAACGCATTGAAGTCCTAGTGGACAATCAGATGAATGAACAAATTGTCCAATTTTACCCAATACTCCTGCCATGACAGTTGATGTTAAAATCTTCAAATCTCTGTATTGGGTTCCGGGCCATGGTGTGAAAGCATTGATTTTTCTTTGCAAAATATAAACGGATTCCATTGGATCCAATATACTTTCTTCTTTTTGAATTTTATGGGCATAGGTGAGAAGGAATGAATTTTGTTGTTCTGGCACAATAGTATCGATATTATCCAATACTCTCAAAAGCGCATCTTTTCCCATATAAGACAATGTTTCCATCATCGTGGCTGTGGTGGCATTTGGATCCAGTGGTATAGATGATTGCATGAGAATGGGCCCACTATCAAGACCGGCGTCCATTGTCATAATGGTAACTCCAATATCTTGATCACCATATTGAATGGCCCGTTGAATGGGAGCTGCACCTCTCCAACGTGGTAATAACGATCCATGAATATTAATACAACCGTATGTTGGAATATCTAGCACTGCTTGAGGTAAAATACACCCATACGCCACCACAATAATTACATCAGGTTTTAAAGATTCAAGGTGTTGTTGAGTGTCAATATTTTTTAAATTAACGGGAGTGAAAACTGGCAGAGATAAAGAATCAGCCGTGTCATGAATACAAGATTTTTGCACATGATGCCCACGTCCTTTGGGACGGGGTGGTGCCGTATAAACGGCTAAAGTTTGCTTTGATAATGCATTTAAAGTAGGACCTCCAAAAGGAGAGGTCCCCATAAAAACAATCCGCACCGTTTAAAAGCGAACCTTTGTACCAATAATAATGGCCTTGGCGCTGTTACTTTCAATAGGTTGACGACCAATCTTTTTACCATGATCGTCAAAATACCTTTGGCGATTAGTAGTGTAGACTTTAGAAGCATCGCTTCTAAAATAATCAACTTCCAAGAAGAATATTAAACCACGAGCGGCTTGAAAATCGATGGTTCCTGTGACTAAATCCCCTTTCGATTTATCAGTGGCACTTGTTTTTCTTTCCATACGATTATACCCAAGGGCAAAATTCCATGCACCACGTTTATAGGCAACGGCGGCATTGTATAAATGTCCGGCATTTCCTTTGGAAGCATCTGAGCCTTCTTGTGAGGCAAGGTTTTGCGATTTATCTGCACCATCTGGAAACGCTGCATCAAATCCGTCTTTAAATACACGAGAATTTAAATTATTGACAAAACCAATGGCAAATTGAAAGTCTTTATATTGAATGCCGGCACCCAATTGATAGGCCTTACCATGATTAATCGGCATTTTTGTGGTTGGATAAGGATTTCCACTGTTATTAGCGACGGCATAATTGCTTTTTTCCATCATCCAAATGGCGACAACCTTAAATCCAAAATCGTCTTTGTTCCATGCATAATTCAAACCCAAAGACACGTTATTGGTTCCGTAAGGCGCGTTTGCTTGTCGATTGGGATACATATCAACGCCGTCATTTCCGGTTGAAAATAATGCGTCATGCCTTTTTCCACGTCCATAACGCCCACCGGCCGCCGTGTGTGGGGTAAAGCTCACGCCCAATTGAAATCCCCTCCATGTGGGAGTGTAATATGATAATTTTAATGCTTTTGATGTATCAATATTCATCCCAATGCTGGCATTAAGCCCTTCCGCAATATTGACAATTTTTGGTAAGGTTCCGTCTAATCCATTCGCACCTTCAATAAGGCTGTTACCACTAAAAGACATGCGATCTTCTACACCACTGACGTTTCCAAAATGGAATGTACCCCATTTCCCTGCTAATTCAACGTAGTTTTGTGAAACGTATTTGCTGGCACCTGGATAGGCCTCGAATACGACAACAAATCCAAATTTATCTAAATAATCACCAAATCCATTTCCTTTAATATTAAAAAAAAGATTTGATGCTCCAATACTGATATGACTATCTGGAGATGACATATTATTGCCACGATTAGATTGGGATACAAAATCAAAACCAATCGCAGTAAAACCTGCAATATCTAATTTAGCACCGGATTCCACAGAAGATTTTTGTTCAGTGGCTTTTGAAGAAACTTTTTGGGTAGAGATAGGTTGGGTCTTTGCAGTTACTGCGGGTGCTGCAATAGATTTTTGCACAGCGCAAGACAAAAGCAACATGGTTAAGCATAATCGCATTTTTTTTTCCATGACGAAAAGATGTAGCATCTTATTAAAGATGATCATGCCATAATTTTCTACAAATTTATAATTTTTTATAAATATTTTTGATAAAAAAAAATATATGTTGTATATTGGCAACAACTACAACATATGGTGGTGCATAAGATTATTTTATAGCTAACCCAGGAACCATTCACTTGGCCAAGTTGATATTTTTTACGAGCTATACAAATAACCTTCAATTTTGTAAAAATATGACGATAAAAAGTTGTGAGAGTAGGGGCTGGGCTTGAATTTATCTATGAAAAAAAATTTATAATTCTGCATTCATTAATGCATCTGGGATAATGGGGGGTGGAGGAGGAACAGGAACACTTTGTTTGGATTGGCGTTGTTGGTGATTCATCACTCTTAAAAAATGTTCTGCATGCTGCATATAATATTCATAAGCAATACGATCGCCATTTCCTAATGAATCCTTTGCTAAATTACAATAGCGGTCATATTGTTGTTGCGCATAATTACGTGGGCGCTGTTGTGTTTTCATCAATAATAATCTCCTGTGAACGAAAATGTTGTTTGATTAGTTTTGTGTAAGAAGACCGAATACACTATCAGAATGAATCCATCCTTTGTATTGGCCAATTGATTTGTGTTGAACATGGATATGGCACCAAGATTGATCTGTTTGAATAATGCGCGCAATCACACCTTTTTGAAGATAAGCTAGAATCCGGCTATCTGAATTTGCTTGAGTATAAACCGGAACACGATCTTTTATCACGTATAGAGTTCTTTTACCACTTAGCAAACTTTTGTGAATCCAACCAGTTTCCCCGTCAATATCTTGTATTTGTCTCCAATGATCAAATTCAGCAATGATCTTTAAAGGCATACCGGAACGTTTTAAAACCCATGTAATTGGATATTTTGTACCAGGACCAATGTGGACATTAGCCTCAGACGCCCTTAAACATACAAATCTTGGCAAAGGCAGACAAAACAAACTGGGCATCAAAATTGTGGATAGAAATAATTTTCTCAACATATCCATAAATTATTAAGAATTTAGAAAAGGGAGATGGCGACCTCCCTTAAGATAATTCAACGTTTATTTAACGCTGACTTTGGCTCCAGCTGTTTCAAGTTGTTTTTTAACTTTTTCAGCTTCTTCCTTAGAAACGCCTTGTTTCACTGGTTTTGGTGCGCCTTCAACAAGATCTTTAGCTTCTTTGAGTCCAAGACTTGTAATGGCACGGACTTCTTTGATGATTCCAATTTTCTTGTCATCTGGGCTGGGTTCAAGAATAACATCGAATTCTGTTTTTTCTTCTACAGCAGGCGCAGCAGCAACAGCAGCAACGGCCATAGGCGCAGCAGCACTGACGCCCCATTTTTCTTCCAAAGCTTTTGCGAGTTCCGCTGCTTCTAAAACGGTTAAAGAGGATAATTCCTCAACGATTTTTTCTAATCTATTAGACATCTGGTTTGATCTCCTTTTTCAAGTTAATGTGTATTTCCATAAGCGCCACACACACGTGCAAGTTGTGCAGCAGGTTCAAGAACAGTTCTTGCAATTTTTGCAGCAGGTGCCATAATAACACCAATGATTGTTGAACGAAGTTCATCCAAAGATGGCAATGATGCCAATGCTTTGATTTCAGCAGCGCTCAAAACTTTTCCATCTAAACACCCAGCAACAACAGATACCTCTTCACTTTTATCGATGAACGGTATTAATATCTTTGCTGCAGCAATAGGATCTTTAGAATAAGAAATCACAGTTGGACCATTTAAAAAGGGTCTCAACCCCTCCCATTTTGTTCCTTCAACCGCAATATCAAGAAGTGTATTCTTTACTACTTTAAAACAAGCTCCTCCTTGCCTCATCAGTGCACGTAATTGAGTTGATCTAGATACAGATAATCCTTTTTGATGTGAAATAATCACCAAACTGGCATTTTCCAACTCACTTGTGACCGATTGAACCAGAGCTTCTTTTTCAAAACGATTCATAATTTATACTACTCCTTTTAGTCTATGTAGGCAGTTTAACTTTATAAAATAACAAAGACCTACAGTCTTTGACATCTGGCATAACCAGAGTCTATTCTTTTAATTTTTACGATTAAAAGAATATTTAAAGAAAGTATTACCTTTCTTAATAAGAACTATACCATGTTGACATGTTATGATGCAAATTTTTGAAAATCCTCAATCCTCGGGTGCTATTAAAAATTGAAAAAAAGAATTGACACCCCTAGCCTAGCTATCCAAAGGTGATTGACATTTCATCAAAGATATTTTGTTTCGCTTTTTATCATCAAGTTCATGTCTTTGCCACTCTTACTCAATTGCCGTTAAAGTTTATTCTTGTTTAAAATATATTCATCTTGATCTAAAAAAACTAATTTTTTATGAACGTACTCTTCGAGCAAATCTAAATCAAAAGTTTTAGGGCGTAATAATGATACGCGATGATTCAAATTTTTTTCTTCCACTTTTAAAACACTCAAATTATCTTTCAGGTCTTGGACTTCTTTTTGAAGGGTGGAGTAAGTAAAAAAACCTCTATTTCCATAAAACAAATGCATTAAAAAATAAGTAAAAACAAGGGTGGTTATTGATAATAATATCCATTTTTTCATGATGCTAATCCGCAAATGGCCCCTTTTTAAATCCATTAATAAATTGGACAACGTAAGGATTATCGGTTGTTTCCATTTCTTTAATGGTGCCAATCCAAATCAATTCACCTTTAAATAATAATCCCACACGATTTGCAACCTGTTTTAAACTGTTGATGTCATGGGTGATAATAATGTTGCTGGCCTTTAATTTCTCGACACATTGTACCATTAATTCATTAATATGATTACTAACAATCGGATCTAAACCCGTGGTTGGTTCATCAAAAAAAATAATACGTGGATCATTGGCAATCGCCCTGGCTAAGGCAATCCTTTTTTGCATACCCCCAGAGGTTTCAGATGGATACAAATCCGCAACATTTTTAGACAAATTAACCAATTCTAATTTTTCAATAGCTATCTTTTTTGCATTTTTTTTATCTATTCTTTTTTGATATAACAAAGAAAACGCAACATTTTCCCAGACGGTTAAACTATCAAATAAAGCACCTCCTTGAAACAGCATGCTAATGGGATGGCTTTCATCATGAATAATATCACCTTTATCTTTGTCAATTAATCCCAAAATACATTTCAATAGAACAGATTTTCCGCTGCCAGATGCACCAATAATTCCCAATGTTTCTTCAGGATTTAACTGGAAAGAAATTTTATCCAAAACAACTTTGTCACCAAATTTCTTTGATAAATTTTTGACATTTAATAAAGGCGTTATCATCGTAATTTTTCCGTTACTTTTACTACATTATAAACCGATTTAGATATGGCTGTCGTTATGTGTTTTTTTTGAAGGTAGTAGCTGATTGTTGTTTTAACGCATCTATCTTTCCATTTGTTATCAGTTCAAGATTATTCGTAATTTTTTCTACACTCCAGTCCCACCATTTAAGATCAAGTAACAATTGAATTGTTTCTGCGTCAAATCTTTTGCGAATTTCCTTTGCAGGATTTCCGCCTACAATTGTATACGGCTCTATATCTTTTGTGACAAAACTGTTCGTACCAATAATGGCTCCATCACCAATCTTGACACCAGGCCCAATAGTCACGCTATTACCAATCCAAACATCATTGCCAATAATTGTATCTCCTTTACTAACAAGTGGCATATGATGCTTTGGAGCCCATTCTCCACCGAACACCTTAAATGGATATGTGGAAAAGCCATTCATCGCATGGTTTCCGCCGTTCATCATAAAACGCACACCTGTAGCAATTTGGCAGAATTTTCCGATAATGAGCTTGTCGCCTATAAAATCAAACAGATACAAAACGTTCTTCTCAAAATTATGGACATCTTCAGGATCATCGTAATACGTATAATCACCCACAATGATGTGTGGGTTTGTGATGATATTTTTTAAATATACTGTCCTTTTAAAACCTTCTATGGGATAAAGGGTGTTCGGATCTGGATAATTTAGTTTACTCATATCACATTCTCCATTCGCTTATCACTTAATCATACCCGGTTTTTTATTTGCTTAAAATTTTAAGCAAAAGCCTCTTCCCATGTTCCAAGTGTTGTTGATTTTGAATATTCCGTTGCACGGTTTTCGAAAAAGTTTGTATGTTCTAATCCATTCATCATTTCGTCCATCCAAGGTAATGGATTAGAAGAAATGTTGTATAAGGGGTCAAGTCCCAATTGCGTTAATCTACGATCTGCAATATAACGGATATAGCTTTTAACGTCCTTTGAAATTAAACCTTCGATATTTCCCATTTCAAAAGCTAAATCAATAAATGCATCCTCATGATGAACAACAATTGAACACATATCCAAAATTTGTTGTTTAAATTGATCATTCCAAATATCAGGATTTTCATTTAAGAATGTTTTAAATAACTGAATCATTGATAAGGTATGTAAGGTTTCGTCTCGAACGGACCACGATACAATTTGCCCCATACCCTTCATTTTATTAAATCTTGGGAAATTCATGAGAATAGCAAAAGATGCAAATAATTGTAATCCTTCAGTGAAAGCACCGAACATGACAAGAGTTTTCGCAATTTCTCTTTTGTCTTTTGATTTTGCGAAGTGTTGTAGATACTCCCATTTATCTTTCATTTCTTGATATTTAAGAAAAGCTTGATATTCAACTTCTGGCATTCCGATTGTATCTAACAAATAAGAATACGCTGCCACATGAATGGTTTCCATATTAGAAAAAGATGCCAGCATCATCTTCACCTCTGTTGGTTCAAAGACCCGCCCATAATATTGCATATAGCAATTATTAACCTCAACATCCGATTGAGTAAAAAAACGGAAAATTTGTGTGAGAACGTTTTTTTCTCCATCCGTTAATTTCCAATGCCAATCCTTGATATCGTCTGACAAAGGAACTTCTTCTGGGAGCCAATGCAAACGCTGTTGTGTCGCCCATGCTTCATAAGCCCACGGATAATGAAAAGGCTTATAAACCGGGTTTTTAGTTAATAGTGTAATGGCTGTCATGAATAAAAAAAATGTTGGTGATTGTATTTAATAGTATCATATCTGTTAAATTTATTATCAAAAATGGCACATTTATTGCATCATAAGGTTGCGTGTGAATCTCCTTTTTTTAAATGTCTATTGCATACCGACACCATGATGTGGTGGGTGTTAACGTTGATACGATTGCATTTTGTGCGCGAGATATGCAATGGAATCGTTTGGCGGAATGCGCCCACAACTTAAGTTCTGCTCACGTAGCAGGCTTTAAAGCGACCTATATTAAAAATGAAGAATTTCAATATCACGGTCGTCACCAACACATGTCTTCATCAGTCACGAGCGGCCAATTGGTCAGAAATATGACAGATGGAGCTTTTCGCTATACGGATCGACCTCTAGATATCTCTTTGAGTGGACAAGGCTTTTTAGCGGTTGAAACACCACAAGGTATTCGTTATACAAGATGTGGACAGCTTGATATCAATGATCAAAATGAATTAATCACATTTGTTGATCAGTATCCAGTTTTAAATAAAAGTTTATCTCGTATACAACTGCCAGACCGTATAATGAAAAATATTAATTTTACACGGGAAGGTGCCGTTATCCATAATAAAATCCTCAATGGTCTTCATGAATCTCAAGTTATTGGTGAATTAGGATTATTTGAATTTAATGATCAACATCATTTAAAAAATGAGGGGCAGCATTGTCTTATTGCTGAAGAAGATGGAATCATAAGCAAACATACAATTGTGACTCAATACGGATTAGAACAATCAAACATATCTTCGGTTGAAGAAAGCGTCAAGCTTGTCAAAATTTTACGCAGTTACGAGCAAACAGAAAAATTATTTAAAACTTTTGAAGATATGAGAAAAAAACAGTTAAATAGTTCATCAAGGAATGTCTAAGATGAATTAGTGATGCGTTTCAAGAGAATCTTTTAAATATATGCACGTTAAAATACAAAAAACATACGCTTGTAAAAACGCCACAATGGCTTCAAATCCAAATAACCCCACATGAACGATAAAAGGAAATACACCCAAAGGATTAAAATTTTCAAATAGTGTTGTTGAAAATGATGAAAATAATTTCATGATGACGTGACCGCATATCATATTGGCACATAAACGAATGCCCAAGCTAAATGGACGGGATAAAAATGATAAAATTTCAACCGGTATTAAAAGAGGCGCCATTATCAGTGGCACATTTGATGGCATAAATATTTTAAAAAAATTCATGCCATGTTGATATAAACCAATGATGATTGAGGATAAAAAAATCATACCTGCTAAAACCAATGTGACCAAAATATGGCTGGTAATTGTATAAAATCCAGGTATAAGACCTAATATATTACAACTAAAAATAAAAATAAATAATGATAATATATAAGGAAAAAACAACGGCGTTCGTTCTTTTAAATACCCCTGCACTAATTCATAAAAACCATCAATAGCGATATGAAACATCATAAATAATCTTTTGGGCACAAAGTTTTTTTGGGATTTTTGAGATTCAATGACAAGGAATAAAAGGATAATAATCACACATAACGTCACCAGCAAAAATAACGAAAAATTTGTGAATGACAGATCCCATCCCCCAATATGTAATGGGATAATTCTTTTGATATCAAATTGTTTTAAAGGATTATCTATCATTGTGATTCTTTTGAAAGTTTTTCAATGACATCGTCAATAGATCCTGCCATATAAAATGCATTTTCAGGAATATGATCATACTCACCTTCGCAAATCCCTTTGAAACCTTTGATCGTATCTTGAATGCTGACAAGACAACCAGGGATACTGGAAAATACTTCTGTTACATGAAAAGGTTGAGATAAAAATTTTTGAATTTTTCGAGCTCTTGCAACAGTTATTTTATCTTCTTCACTGAGCTCTTCCATTCCTAAAATTGCAATAAGATCTTGCAATGACTTATATGTTTGAAGGATTCTTTGCACTTCTCGTGCCACGTGGTAATGTTCTTCCCCTACAATATTGGGGTCCAAAATACGGGAGGTTGAATCTAATGGGTCAACTGCCGGGAAAATACCAATTTCAGAAATGGCTCGGTTTAAAACAGTCGTTGCATCCAAATGAATAAAAGATGTCGCTGGAGCCGGATCAGTTAAATCATCTGCAGGTACGTAAACCGCTTGAATACTGGTAATAGACCCTTTTTTAGTGGATGTAATACGTTCTTGCAATTGCCCCATTTCGGTTGCAAGGGTTGGTTGATATCCTACCGCCGATGGCATGCGTCCTAACAGCGCAGATACTTCTGAGCCGGCTTGGGTAAATCTGAAAATATTGTCAATAAACAACAACACATCTTTGTTTTCCTCGTCCCGGAAATATTCGGCAACCGTGAGACCAGTTAGTGCAACACGTGCGCGTGCTCCAGGTGATTCGTTCATTTGACCGAATACAAGAGCGGTCTTTGAACCCTCTTCCTCCAATTTAATAACACCGGCATCAATCATTTCATGATACAAATCGTTTCCCTCACGGGTGCGTTCGCCCACTCCCGTAAACACGGAATAACCGCCATGTCCCTTGGCAATATTGTGAATCAATTCCGTCATCAAAACCGTTTTGCCAACGCCAGCACCACCAAATAAGCCAATTTTTCCTCCTTTGGGATAAGGAGTTAAAAGGTCAATCACTTTGATTCCTGTCCATAAAATATCTGTAGACATGGATTGTTCAGTAAACGGAGGGGGATTTCGGTGAATAGGCTTTTTGACACCTTTAATGGGGCCTCTGCCATCCATTGGTTCACCCACCACATTCATAATGCGCCCTAATACATGAGGTCCCACCGGGATAGAAATAGGTGCATTAGTTTGGTGGACTTCTTGTCCTCTTACTAAGCCGCTGGTCGACCCCATGGCAATACAACGCACAGCCTTTTCACCTAAGTGTTGAATGACCTCTAATACTAATAGACAGTGAGACGTTTTTATATGTAACGCATCACATATTTGAGGAAGCTTTGAGGGAAAATCTACATCAACAACTGAACCAATAACCTGACTAACAACACCATGTTCCATCATTAACCATATGTGATATGTATTCTTTAATAAAATTTTATCATAGAGTGGCTTTACTAGACAAAACAATCATCAAATGCCAACATACCATTAAGGAAAAGCAAAAGATAACGTAACCGTTGAAAGCTTTTGGTATCTTTTTAATCAAGATATATGACGTATTGGTATCTCCTTTTTTAAGGGGATCTTGTCGTTTTATTCCCACATGTAGCCGCTACGGCAAAGCAGCCATAGAAAATTTTGGCCTCTTGAGAGGATCTCTTCTGATTGCGAAAAGGTTGATAAAGTGCCACCCTTTATCAAAATATCATGGTTACGACCCCATTTTTAATAATCAAAAAAGGAAAAAATAATGCAAGATCAATCTCGTTTTTTTGTTGCCATTTTGGCGTCAATGGCTGTTTTGTTTGGATTTCAATATTTTCAAAGCTACCAAGAACAAAAAAATCCAAAAACGTCTCAGCAAATGACTCACAGCCCCCATAAAGACCCCTCCCTTGAAACAATTAAAGAGCACTCGATAGAATCTAACCTTACAAGGGAAGAAGCTTTAAAATCATCCAATCGTTTGTTCTTTAAAAATCAATATGTATCTGCGTCCATTTTGGCCAAACAAGGGCTATTGGATGATGTGACGTTGAACGATTACAAGCAAACCTTGGATCCCAACAGTCCATTTGTAAGTTTGTTGAGCCCTGAAAACAGTCAGCAATCTCAATATATTGATGTTCAATGGATTAAAAATGATCAAACTTTACAACCACGTTTTCGGTTATTAAATCAATTCAGTGATAAAATTGAACTCATTTGGGATATGGATGTCAATGTTCAATTGAAAAGAACGTATCAATTGGATGACTTGTACGTTGTCCATGTGTGCGATGAGGTGATGAATAATAGTGATGAAGATATCAAACTAACCCAAAAAATTGTTTTATCTAAAAATATTAAAAATCATAAACCTGCATCCAGCAGCGTCCACGAGGGGGTTGTTGCTTATTTAAATGAAAAATTGTACGAAGGGGCAGTTGATAAATTAAAGGATGAATTAAAAACTGACGCCGCCACTGGCGGGTGGTTTGGTTTAACGGATCAATTCTTTTTAGTGTGTGCTATTGATGATCAAAAGGTGACGAAAGATTTTAAATTTGAAAAATTAGGAGATTTTTTAAAAGCCACATCAACACGTTACCATCTTGATGTTCCGTCAAAAAAGAATGCTTGCGTCGAAACAAAATTTTTCGTCGGACCGAAAGTCGTGAAAGTTTTAGACAAATATGAATCCATTTTAAAGGTGCCTCATTTAGATTTAGCTGTTGATTTTGGTTGGTTTTACTTCTTAACAAAACCACTATTTTTTGCTTTGGAAAAATTAAATGATATATTCCATAATTTGGGTTGGGCAATCATTATTTTAACAATTTTGTTTAAATTAATGACGTTGCCTTTGGGGTATAAATCTCTACGTTCCATGCGACGTATGAAATCATTACAACCGCAATTAGAACAGCTGAAACAACGCTGTGGCAACGATCAAATGAAGTTTTTGCAAAAACAAAGGGAATTATTTAAAAAAGAAAAAGTCAGCCCTATGGGTGGATGCGTTCCCATGTTGCTGCAAGCGCCATTGTTCTTTTGTTTGTACAAAGTTTTTTTAATTAGCATTGAAATGCGTCATGCTCCTTTTTTCGGTTGGATTCGAGATCTGTCGGCTCCCGATCCTTTGAGCGTATTTAATTTATTTGGATTGCTTCCTATAACGTTACCGTCCTTTCTACAAATTGGACCGTTGCCATTACTGATGGGACTCACCATGTTAATTCAACAAAGAATGAGCCCCCAAGCAGGCATGGACGAATCACAACGTAAAATGATGATGATTATGCCGATTATGTTTACATTTTTGTTTTCATCCTTTCCAGCCGGTCTTGTGCTGTACTGGACATTAAGTAATGTGTTGTCAATTATTCAACAATACGTCTTTGAAAAAACAACAAAAGCTTAAAAAAATCATTGATCAGGTGTTTAAACACACCTGATCCTTTATATACTATTTATACAATCTCTTCTAAAGCATAAAAATGCCCTTGATTTGCATCAAAGGCAATCTTGAGAGAAGAATCTGCTATATCATTCCTCGTGATAACCCTCCCGACGCGTTCATGAAGTTTCCCGGTGAATTCGTGGCTACCATTGGTTGGTGGAGTGATATCATAAATATTAATGTTGGGAATTCCGGGACAAATAAGCGGAAGAATAACTGAAAACTCTGTTGACAATTCTGCTTTAGGCTGTTTATAAAAATTAATCCACTCTTTAATAAATAGGTCTTTTCCAAAATGAGTTTTGTCATCATGGGTCAAGCTCGCTAATTGACAATATCGATAAATATAATCGCCTACCGTAATT